>CAZXWD010000059.1:8546-15647 GCA_964644135.1 uncultured Bacteroidales bacterium
ATTGAATTACCCCGCCAAGGAGGATGTTACTGCCTGACACCCATTTTGATTCATCAGCGAGGAGGAAGAGGATCACGTTGGCCACGTCGGCCGGATCGCCGATGCCCATAGGATATTTTTTGAGGTATTTCTGAATGGATTCGTCAACGATCTCGGGATTGCCTTCCTTAGCAGGATCGGTCAGGATCTTTGTCCGGACAAGCCCCGGGGAAAGAATGTTGGAACGGATGCCCCTGTTTACCAGTTCGAGGGCCAGTGACTGTGAATAGGCTTCGAGGGCTGCCTTGGAACTGCCATAGAGCGCCCCTCCGAAATAAGGGCTTTTTGTTGCAACGGATGAAATGAAAACTATGGATGAATTATCCTTCAGTTTTTTCTTCATCAGAATTTTTCCGGTCAGCAATACCGGCACCTCAAAATTGATCCTGAAGAGCTTGTTGATGTTCTCCTGCCGGATGAATTTTGCCGGCGTGGGCCCCACAATTCCCGCACAATGGACCAGCCCGTCAAGTTCATCCACATTTGCCGCCAAAGCGTCTACATCCCTCTCGTCGGTGAGGTCGGTCACCAGCATCTCGTGCCCTTCACCCTCGAGCGACTCAAAAGTTTCGGAAAGCCTTTCGGAATTCCTTCCTGAAATGAATACCCTGGCACCGGCCTTGCTCAGGCGAAGTGCCGTTTCCTTTCCGATCCCGGAAGAGGCACCGGTTATAAGGACGCATTTTCCGGTGAGCTTGCAGTATTCCATTTTATCAGATCTCGATTACCGGCGGACAAAAGATCCTGTCGGTCTCAACATATGCACTGCCCCACGACAGCCCAACACCAAACCCTGAAAACAACATCTTCAGTTTGCCCGACCCGGCCTCTTCATTTATTGTGGCATTTATTGTAAGAGGTATGGAGGCTGAACTGGTATTTCCGTAGGTGGCTATCGAGTAGGGATACTTTTCCGCTTCAATTTTCAATTTCTTGCGTATCGACTCGTTCATCAACTTATTGGCCTGGTGGAAGATGAAGTAATCGATATCATCTATCTCTTTATCAATTTTTTCCAATAAGGTAATCACGTTTGGCTGTACTTCCCTCAGTGAAAACTGGAAAACCTTCATCCCGTCGAGGGCTATATGAAGCCGGTGGCGGATTATACCATCGTTTATCTTCTCTTCTTCGAACGTCATTTCTTTCGAGGCAAAATTCCTGATGCCCCCATCGGGGATGATAATGGCATCATAGCCGCTACCGTCGGTCTGGAGGTTGAATGCCATCGGTGGGGCATCCTTGTCGAACTCCAGTGCTGTGACAGTCCCGGCATCACCGAAAAGAGGATAGGTACTTTTGTCCTTGTAGGAAGTGTTCCTGGTAGATACATCACCCACCATCAGGAGTCCTTTTTTTATGCCTGAAGTCGACATAAGGCTTGCAGCAACAGAGAGGCCGTAAACATACCCCGAACAGCCCAGTCCTATATCGAAGGCCATGCAGGTTTTGGGTATTCCCAGCTTGTCCTGCAGGATGCCGGCTGTTGCCGGGATGATATAGTCCCTCGACTGTGAAATGAAGATAAGGAGCTGTATTTCTTCAGGGGACCAGTCAAGGCCTTTCATGATATCCCTTGCAGCAGCTTCGCACAGGTCGGATGTGGCCAGCCCCCCGGGTGCCACATGGCGTTCCTCAACTCCTACGGTCTTTATGAAGAGTTCCCTTTCCTTCCCGCCAATCCAGTCGTAATCCCTGTTGTATTCAACGGTTTTCGGAACAGCAGAAGCAATGCCTGCTATCCGTACATTTTCTGCTTGGAATAGGGCCATTTATTTAGATGCTGTAGCTTCTGCCTTGTCCTTAACCAGGTTGTAAAGATCCCTGACGGTTTCGGAATCTACGAGATCCTGGGCGGTGATCTCCACGTTATAGTTGACATTAACGTGGGCAATGAAGATAAGTGCATTTATAGAGTCCCAGGTGAAGTGATCCTTTATCACGCTGTTGGGCTGAAGGACTCCATTCTCCATGTCTTCAAACTCTTCTTCAACCTTAACGATAAACTCTTTTATATCAACCATCATCAAAAATTAGCTTTTGCACAAAATTACGTTTTTTCAATTAAAGAGGGGTTATTTAAAAAGGATTTAAATAGAATGGTTAACTTTGTAAATAGTAAATTGTAGATAGCTGTCAGTACTAAAAGGTTCATAATTATTACTGATAATCGTTCGTAACTCACAACTCAAGAACAGTAAACAACTGTGGCTAAAACAACTAAAGCACGCAAACTCCTCCTCATAAACCCCCTCAGCACAAACAGGGAAGGGCTTATCCTGCACAGCCATGTGATCTATCCGCCCATCGGGCTGGGGATCGTGGCAGCCCTCACGCCGGACCACTGGGATGTAGAGATCCTGGATGAAAACTTCGAACGCTTTGAATTCCGTGAAGCCGACCTGGTGGCTTTTACATCCCTCACAAGCAGTGCCACCCGGGCATACGAGCTTGCCGCGATCTACAGGGAAAAAGGCATCAAGACTGTTCTGGGCGGTATTCATGCCTCAATGGTACCGGGTGAAGCACAGAAATATGTGGATTCAATAGTCACCGGGGAAGCAGAAGACATCTGGTGCAGGGTTATAAGCGATTTTGAAGAGGGAAGGCTTAAAAGAAGGTATGACGCCAAACTCCTCCCCTTTAAAAATGCGGTGAAACCCAGGCGTGATCTTTTCCATCCCGATTACCAGTTCGCCAGCATACAGACCACACGGGGTTGCCCTATGAAATGCGAATTCTGCTCGGTACACACTTTCAACGGGGATAAATACCGGGTAAGGCCCGTAGAAGAGGTCCTCGACGAACTGGAAAAAATTCCACAGGAAAAGATCTATTTTGTTGACGATAACCTCATCGGGTACGGCAAAAGAGCGCAGCAGCGGGCCATCGACCTGTTTCAGGGCATGATCGACAGGGGCATCAGAAAACAATGGTTCTGCTCTGCCTCAATGAACTTTGCCGACAACGAAGAGGTGGTAGAGCTGGCCGCGAAGGCCGGCTGTGTGATGGTGCTGCTGGGCATCGAGTCGGAGCGGGTCGATCAGCTTGAGGAGACCAACAAGAAGATGAACGTGAAGATCGGAATCGACCATTACGATGAAGTCTTCAGCAAAATACACAAATACGGCATCAGCGTGCTGGGGGCCTTTATCTATGGGCTGGAATCGGACACTCCGGAAACCATGCGGCACAGAACCGAATACATAAACAGTGCAGATATCGACGCCGTGCAGGCCACCGTGCTAACGCCCCTGCCCGGAACACCCTTGTTCGACCGGATGATGGAGAAAGGACAGATCAGGTGCAGGGATTTCCCTCACGACTGGCAATATTATGACTTCGTGGAGGTTGTATACGATCACAGGAACATGTCGCGGGAGGAGTTCATGCAGGAGGTCAAAGATAACTGGGATATACTTTACAACGATAACGTGCTGAAGAAGAAATTCCTCAGGACACTGAAGCAGACCCGGAGCCCGCTGGCAGCGATCTGGTCGTACGGATCCAACCTTCAGTATTACAACATGGTATACGAAGGCCAAAGGCCGAGGAAATACATAGAGGATATTTTCGGGCTGGGCGTGACCGACAAGGAGCTGCTGAAATCAAGTCCGTTCAGGTAATAAATATGGCAAAGAAGAGGTATAAGCTGTTATTGATAAACCCTGTCAACAACAGGCGCAAAGGCCTGATGATCGACAAGGACTCCATATACCCACCTATGGCTCTGGCCATCATTGCCTCACTTACCCCCGACCACTGGGATATCGATATCCACGACGAGAACTTCGTGCCTTTTGAATACAAGGATGCCGACCTTGTGGGGTTCACCTCGCTTACGGCCACGGTGAACCGCTGCTACGAGATCGCGACCGAATACAGGAAAAACAGGGTGCCTACGATCATTGGCGGCATACATGCCTCGATGCTGCCCGAAGAGGCCCTGAACTTCGTGGATACCGTTGTGGTAGGTGAAGCTGAGAGCGTTTGGCCAAAGATCATCGAAGATTTTGAGAAAAACAGGCTCGAAAGGATCTATAAGGCAGAACTGCCGAAGATCGTCAATTCCCCTTCGCCCAGGATCGATCTGTACCAATCGGATTACAGCTTTGGAAGCGTCCAGACCACCCGGGGCTGCCCGATGAAGTGCGAGTTCTGCTCGGTACACACTTTCAACGGGAGCAAATACAGGCTGAGGAGCGTAGAAAACGCCGTAGAGGATTTTGCAGCCATACCTCAAGAACGGGTCTATATAGTTGACGACAATTTCGTGGGTTACAGCAAACGGGCCAGGGACCATGCAGTGGCTTTTTTTAAAGGAATTGTTGAAAAGGGGGCACAAAAACAATGGGCCGGCTCTGCCTCCATGAACATCGCCGACGATGAGGAAGTTCTCTACTGGGCGGCCAAAAGCGGTTGCAAGCTCATCTTTTTGGGCATCGAATCGGAGTTGATCGACCAGCTTGAGCAATCGCATAAAAAGGTAAACCTTAAGATCGGCACCGACCATTACAAGGATGTTTACGACAAGATCCACAAGTACGAGATCTCGGTGCTGGGTGCCTTTATCCTGGGACTGCAGAACGACACCCCTGAAACTATCCTGAACCGCACTAATTACATATTGAATTCCGATATCGACATCATACAAGCCTCCGTACTCACACCCCTTCCCGGCACCGAGCTTTACAAGAGGCTAGAGTCCGAAGGCAGGCTCATCCATACCAACTACCCCAAAGACTGGGAAAAATACAATTATGCAGAGATAGTCTTCCAGCCCGAAAAGATGTCGGTGAACGAGTTCGAAGCGGCTGTCAGTGAGAGCTGGGACAGGTTGTACAGCAACAAATCGTTGCAGAAGAAATTCCTGAGTACACTCAAGCTCACTAAAAATCCGTCGACGGCCATATGGGCGCTCACTTCCAACCTGCACCTCCGGAACTTTGTTTTTGAGGGGACAAAAGAAAGGATCGAACTCAGGGATATCATTCCCCAACTATCCCAAATGCAAACCGGCTGAGTAACAATGGAAATGAATAAAGATCCCAGGCTTCAGAGACTATCTTCAACCATTGACCCGAAAATCCTTCCGGCCGGGAACCTTGTGGAACTCTTTGAAAAAAGAACAGGTGAAAGGCCTGAAAAAATTATCTACTCCTTCCTTGAAGACGGGCTAAACGTGGCTTCAAGCATAACTTACGGGGATATGAACAACAGGGCCAAAAGCATTGCAGCCTACCTTCAGAAGCATCACGAAAAAGGCGATCGCGCCCTGATGCTTTTTCCCTCGGGGATCGAGTTCATCGTAAGCCTGGTGGGCTGTTTTTATTCAGGGATCATAGCGGTTCCGGCTTATCCACCTAAGAAGAACAGGCTTTTCGAAAGGTTTGAAGCCATCGCCAATGATTGCAGTCCTGCTGTGATACTCACCACGGAAAAGATACACGGCGACCTGGTAAAGAACTTTCCCGGTGAGGACGTCCTGCAAAACGTTCAATATGCCGTATATGAGGAAATCGCTGATAAGTATGCAGGTGAATGGAAAGATCCGGATGTTGGATTCCGGGATATTGCCATGCTGCAGTACACTTCCGGTTCAACGGGCATGCCCAACGGGGTGATCCTGACCCATGAAAATATCCTCTACAATTTGGAATTCATCAAACAGGCTTTCGGACATGATGAGAACCTTGTTGGAGTCAACTGGCTGCCGGGCTTCCACGATATGGGGCTTATCGGTGCATTGCTGCAGCCCCTTTATGTAGGAGGTTGTAACTACATTATCCCTCCCAACGTTTTCCTCATGCGCCCGCAGAACTGGCTTAAAGCCATTGGAAAATACAAGGCCATTACAGCAGGCGGGCCTAATTTTGCCTATGAATATTGTGTTGACAGGGTGAAAGATGAAGACCTTGAGGAAATCGACCTCAGTACCGTAAATCCTTTATTTTCAGGCGCAGAGCCCGTGAGAAAGCACACACTGAAGAAATTCACAGATAAATTCAAAAACACAGGCTTGTCGGAAAAACAATTCTACCCATGTTACGGTATGGCTGAATCGGTACTCATCATAACCGGGGGAGAACTTAACGATCCACCTTTATATTTTCACGCTGAAGTTGCAGATCTTTTGAATGGGCTTGTTACCGGGAAAGGCGATGAAGATGACGCTGCCACCTTTGTTGGTTGCGGAAGGCCCATGGCAGGCACGGATATTGCGATCGTCGACACCCGCACCCTTGATGTTGCACCGGGAGGGATCATAGGTGAGATATGGGTAAAGGGGCCATCGGTTGCACCGGGATACTGGAACCAGCCCGGGAAAACAGAAGAGACTTTCAACGCCTTTCTCCCCGACGGGTCAGGGCCCTGGCTCCGCACCGGCGACCTGGGCTTTATCGAACAAGGCCAGCTTTTCATTACCGGCAGGATGAAAGACCTGATCATCGTCAGGGGCAGGAACTATCACCCTACCGATATTGAACTTACAGTTGAAGGAGCACATGAGGCAGTGAACAAGGGCTCTGTGGCCGCCTTTCCTGTTGAAACAGAAAAGGGCGAACAACTGGCAGTGGCAGCAGAGATAAAACGCACTTTCCTGAGAGAACTGAACGAAGCAGAGGTTTTCGCAGCCATCAGGTCGGCAGTAACGGAGGATCACCAGCTTGAAGCTGCCGCCATTGTGCTGCTGAGGACCAACACACTGCCAAAGACCTCCAGCGGCAAGATACAGCGTTTTGAATGCCGTAACCAGTACCTGGAGGGTACGCTTCATTCGGTGGGCTCCTGGAAACAGCCGGAAACAGAAAAGACACTCCCCAACCGGGACGAAGAGCTCATCATTACCTGGATGAAGGAATGGATTGCCGGCAAGCTGGATATTGAGAAAGATTCCATTGATGAAACCGTGCCTGTGGACAAGCTCGGGCTGGATTCAGTGATGGCCGTGGTGATGGCCCAGGATGCCGAGAAGGAGTTCGGGATCGAATGGCCGCTGGATCTGTTCCTTGAAGAGACTACGTTGGAGAAGATAGCAAAGAAAGGCAGCAAACTGCTTGG
>CAZXWD010000059.1:15747-17305 GCA_964644135.1 uncultured Bacteroidales bacterium
AAATTGTCCTTATTGGTGCTGGGTACTAGGTGTTGGGTGCTGGGAGTTCTGAGTTCTGAGTTCTAAGTTCAATGGCTGTTGGTCCACCTGCGGCGGATTAATTCAAAATTTAGAATTCATCTCAACACTCAACACTCAACTCTAATACTCTTCCCCTCTTCCCCTCCTCTTTTTCTCCTATTTTCTTAACCTCTTAACCTCTTATTTTCTACTCCGTGCTACCGCACCCATTATCCTTATTTAGACTAAACTTAGAATACTTTTCGGGATTTAAACAAATACAACTATCTACATTTGTCTCCGGAAATTATGCAACCCTGGAGAAAGACATATCATTTGTGGATTACCCTGGCTCTGCTGGCCTTCGGGATGCTGCTGGTGAACAATGTCTTTATTGTCTCAATTGTCAGAATTGTGTACTGACTCTCAAAAATCTAAAACGATGAAAATGTTGAAATATATTATCGCGGTTCTGCTTACCGCTTACTCATGCCAACTATTCTCCGAAATACCACCTATTGCCGTGTTAACCGGGAAGATCACTTCCGAAGGACAGCCTGTGCCGTATGCCACTGTGGCATTTCACGGAACTACCATCGGCACTGCCGCTGATGCGCAAGGAAACTTTGCCTTCGAAAAGCTCCGCGAGGGAAAATACCGGATCGAAGTAAGGGCAATGGGTTATAAAATGAAATCAATCCCTGTAGAGATCCTTTCCGAAGATAGCCAGTCGCTTGAAATAAACCTGATGCCTGATATGCTTATGATGGACCAGGTGGTGGTAAGTGCCAACCGCTACGAATCGAAACGGAAAGATGCGGTGGTGATCGTCAACCCGATCACCCCTGAGCTTTTTGAAACGACCCAATCGGTAAGCCTTGCCGAAGGCATCCGGTTCACACCGGGATTGAGGGTGGAAAACAACTGCCAGAACTGCGGTTTCACCCAGCTCAGGATCAACGGCCTTGAGGGCCCCTATACACAGATCCTGATCAACAGCAAGCCCATTTTCAGCGGCCTGGCAGGGGTCTACGGACTGGAGCAGATCCCGCCTGCCATGATCGAACGGGTTGAGGTGGTACGGGGCGGCGGATCAGCCCTTTTCGGGGGCAATGCCATTGCCGGATCGGTGAATATCATTACCAAAGAACCCCTTTTCAACACTTTTTCAATCAGTAGCACGCTGGGATGGATCGATGCAAAAGTGCCTGAAACATCCACTAACCTGAATGGGGCTGTAGTTACCGGGGATATGAAAACAGGTTTCCAGTTCTTTGGCACTCTCAGGGAGCATGCACCGTACAATGCCAATCCTGAGGTAATGTGGGATTCGAATGATAACGGCATACCCGACAGGAAAGACGACTTCTCTGAGATCACTTCTCTGAAAAACAGGTCGTTTGGGTTCATGGCCTACCACAAGCCCGGGGATTACTCAAAAGTTTCGGTCGATTTTTACAGCCTGAACGATTTCCGCAGGGGCGGGAACAAATTCGACAAACAGCCCCACGAAGCAGATATTACCGAACAGGTTGATCACGATATTCTTGGCGGAGGC
>CAZXWD010000059.1:17405-19430 GCA_964644135.1 uncultured Bacteroidales bacterium
GGGGTTTACGCCCAGCAGGACTGGGACCTTGGGCTTGTGAAGCTGAATGCCGGTCTTCGCTTCGATCACTATGATGTGGCCGACCATTTTTCAGAGAGTGGCAGCAGCACATCGGGTAACGTGCTGAGTCCGAGGATAGGCATAGCTTATAAAGTCGCCACGGGTACTAACCTGCGGTTTACTTACTCACAGGGCTACCGCAGCCCGCAGATCTTTGATGAAGACCTGCACATTGAAACTTCCGGGGCCAGGCAGGTGTTCCATCTGAACGATCCGGATCTTAAACAGGAAACCTCTCACAGTCTCACATTGTCGGCAGAACAAAGCGCAAAGGTGGGCCGGGGGGAATTCTCTCTGCTGGCAGAAGGCTTCTATACCCTGCTTGTCGATCCCTTTGCCAATGAGTTTATGATCATCGATTCTACGAAAGATGCCTATTACTACCGCGTAAATGCTGAATACGGGGCCTATGTTGCCGGGGTGAACCTGGAGTTGAACTGGTTCTTCAGCAAGAAGACCGGCCTGCAGGCAGGCATTACGTTCCATGAAAGCAAATACCAGGAAGATATCCAATGGGGTGAGGAGGAAAGTTCTGTGTCTGACAAGATCCTCAGAAATCCATCAAGCTACGGTTACCTGGTCTTTAACTGGAAGCCCACAGATAAATTTACCGCCTCGCTGAATGGCGTCTATACAGGCAGGATGCATGTGCCCCACCTGGCCGGCGGCACAGATCCTGAGGGCAATGTGATCGAGGTGGAGAAACTGGAGCATACCAATCCATTTTTAGACCTCGGTGTCAGGTTCAGCTACCATTTCGACCTGAGCGACGAGATCTGCCTGGAAGCTTATGCAGGGGTGAAAAACCTGCTGAATTCCTACCAGGATGATTTTGATGCAGGCCTATACCGTGATGCCGGGTATATTTACGGCCCGGGGCAGCCCATTTACCCGTTCTTCGGCATCAAGGTCAGTACGGAGTGAGGGAGCACGGAGTAGAAAATAAGAGGTTAGGAGGATAAGAAAATAAGAAGAGGGGAAGGGGGGAAGAGGGGAAGAGGAGAAGGGGTGAAGAGGAGAACGAAAGTTAAGCCTGGAGGAAAGCGGAAGGGAGAGCTTAGAGTTGAGAGCTTAGAGCTTAGATAATTCTAATCACCCTGTTAATTGACTGTACTTCTTAAAGTTTTCAGCCTGTTCAAAGATTTCCTTGTAGACCTCGTCGCGGTCAACAGGGGGGTAATTGTGCTCGGCGAGAAGGATGATCAGATCGGCTTTCAGTTCGGCTTTGATATCATCCCGCTTGCTCCAGTCGGTGTACCTGGATTTGTCGTCAACCACTTGCTTTACCGCCTGCGAAAGAGCTAATAGTTTTTCATGAGGATATTCAAAATCGTATTTGACAGCCAGGGATTTGAGGATGTCGTAAAAGGCTTTCTCTTCGAAATCGATTCCCAGTTCCTTAAATGATTCTTTCTCCTTTTTGAGTGCATGGTATAAATCGATAATCTCATCGGTGAAATCATCCAGCACCTCGCTTCTTAAAACATCACTCTCCTTTCTTTCATTATATCGCTGGACAAGCTCCTGCATCTTCTTCGAGAAATCGATGCCCTGAATACGATTTACTTTTTTGAAATCTTCAATGGCCCTGGAAAGCAATTGCTGCAACAGCTTGATCTTCGTATTTGGCAACTTGATCTTTTCGATCTTGGCCAAATAGTCTTCATCAAAAATATCAGCCTCGGTATTCTTCTCATCATGCATCTTGAAGATCTCTTCAACCCCCTCGCTGGTCAAAGCATCGCTGATCATTTCCCTGACCCTGGCATTCATTTGCGCAGTATCAGGCGCTGTACCCTTAGTTAGTTTGAAGACTATGGACCGAACGGCCAGGTAGAAATGGATCAAGTCCCGTTCCTTCTGCGTGAACCTGTCACTTCCCACACAGATATCATAGGCGGCTTTCATACGCTTGACCAGGAACATGAACCGCTTTTCGATATCCTGGGTCAACTGCACAAACTC
>CAZXWD010000060.1:0-14858 GCA_964644135.1 uncultured Bacteroidales bacterium
CCCCACAACAGTGGGCACCATACAATAGAAAGTGTGATAACTTCGCAGTTTGAGCAACACCTGAGGGCCATACTGAACCTGCCCCTCGGCAGTGCCCACCTTAAAATGCCGGCAGTAATGATCAACCTGCTGGGTGAAAAAGGGCACGAGGGGCCTGTGAGATATGAAGGGCTTACCGAAAGCATGGCCATAGAAGGTGTGAAAGTACACGTATACGGCAAGAAATTCACCCGCCCGATGCGGAAAATGGGGCACGTAACAGTGATGGCCAGGGAAATGGAAGAGGCTTTGAAAAATGCGGATAAAATAAAAGAACTGATAAAAGTCAAGTCATGGGACAAAAACTCGTAAGCATTGTAATGGGCTCTGATTCGGACCTGCCGGTCATGGAACAGGCTGCCGGTATCCTTGAAGAGCTGGGTGTTGAATATGAAATCGACATTGTTTCGGCTCACCGCACCCCGGAAAAATTATTCAGTTTTGCTTCTGAAGCGCATGAGCGGGGCATAGAGGTGATCATAGCGGGCGCCGGCGGTGCGGCCCACCTGCCCGGCATGGTAGCTGCCATTTCTCCCCTGCCGGTAATAGGAGTTCCCATAAAATCCTCAAACTCAATTGACGGGTGGGACTCGGTGCTTTCGATCTTACAGATGCCGGGCGGCGTGCCGGTGGCAACGGTTGCACTCGACGGTGCCAAAAACGCCGGTATTCTGGCGGCACAGATTGTTTCTTTAGCCAATATAGATGTCAGGGACAGGATAATTAAATATAAGAATTCGCTTAAAGAAAAGGTAGCCGAAAAATCGCAGAGAGTGAAGAACAAGTAGTTTTTTACATCAATTGATCATTCCTCTGATGACGATTTATTGCTTTTTTTGTCAGAGTTATCCACTGTTTTTACGATGAAGCCCATAACCACTGTTCCAATCACTCCTACAGCAATGACAATCAAGTCGATCGTTAAGGAGTCAATCAGGAAAATTACCGATATACCGATCATCAACCACATTGTGCCAATGGCCCGGAGTTTGGTTATCCTGGTCATTCCTCTTTTCTTTTGGAAGTCCTGGATGATCGGGCCGATGTATTTGTTCGTTATTATCAAACGATATAGGCGTGGGGAACTCCTCATGTAAAGTCCTGTCGTCAGTAGTAAGAACGGGGTAGTGGGCAAACCCGGTATGAATATGGCTATCACTCCGATAACCAGGGAAACGGTTCCCAGTAAAATATATAATATCTTAATAAGGGTCATGCCCGATAAAACTCAATAGTTTGTTTAAAATTTTTTCAAAAATAAGCCTTTACTACGATTATTAATTTTTCAGATATTTACAACAAAATTCTTAGCCATGAAATTCATAAGGGAACTTTCCTTATTCCCTTGATCAAAAGATAATATCTATATTGCTAATTTCGCTCATCATTCATGAGCAAGGAAAACGTACTCAGCGAGGTCTGGCTGAAAGCTTCAATTCTTGGCGCCATATGGGCTGCTTCGGAGATCATCCTGGGCAGTTTCCTCCATAACCTGCATGTGCCCTTCAAAGGGAACATCCTGACGGCCATAGGCTTCATCCTCATGATTTCAGTTTCTTATAAATGGAAGGACAAAGGGCTTTTCTGGAGAAGCGGGCTGATCTGTGCCCTTATGAAGACCATGTCGCCAAGCGCTGTGATCTTTGGCCCCATGGTGGCCATCTTAGCAGAAGCCCTGCTTTTGGAAATATCGGTTAGAATGCTCGGAAGAAATGCGGCCGGGTACCTGCTGGGCACCTCGCTCGCCATGAGCTGGATCCTCGCCCAAAAGATCTTCAATTACATCCTTTATTATGGTTTCGATATTGTTGAGATATATGCCGGATTGCTCGATTATGCCGAAAGGCAGTTAAACACCCAGGTTGATTTTTTCTGGCTTCCGGTATTAATTCTGCTGGTCGTCTATGTACTTTTCGGATGGCTCACAGTTTTCGTCGCGATGAGAATTGGCAGAAGTTTAATAACTCAATCCGCAGGGGATGTGTCACCTGCACAGAAAAAAGCCAGTGCCTGGCAAATAAACAGGGAAAGGGACTTTCCTTATTCCCTTAAGTGGTTAGCGTTTAACATTACAGCTTTGGTCGGTACGCTGATACTTATCACCACAACCCCATACTACATCTGGATGCCCCTCTCCCCTGCCCTCGTCACGATATGGGCACTGCGCTACAAAAGAGCCCTTCGCCAGATCTCAAAGCCAAAGTTCTGGATCTTTTTTGTTTTTATAACGCTACTGTCATCAATCCTTATAACAACAATGAACGGTAATGAGAGGACCTGGCAGGATGGATTTATGATAGGAATACAAATGAATTTCAGGGCAGCGGTTTTGATAGTGGGCTTTACCGTTCTCGGGACAGAACTCTATAATCCCCGTGTGAGGGATTACCTTGCCGGGTCGTATTTCAGACAGGTGCCGGCAGCGCTGGAGCTGGCGTTTGAATCCCTTCCATTCATCATAGCCAACCTTCCCGATGCGCGAACTTTCCTCCGGAAGCCCGCATCGGTTATCAAAATACTGGTAGAATATGCAGACCATCGATTGCATGAGCTCACCGTTAAAGAGCCTGTTGTTTTCATTGTTACAGGCGGGGTCTCCGGGGGAAAAACGACCATGCTGGCCTGCCTGGCCGGTAAGCTTGATAAGAAAGGGATAGCTGCAGGCGGGTTTTATTCTCCGAGAATATTGGAGGGCGATATAACGACAGGCTATGACATAGTTGATGTATCCACAGGAGAATCGTGGGAATTCATGAGAAAAGCAAGAGACAATGAAACAGCAGACATAGGTAAATACCGGGTAAACAAAGAAACTCTTGTCAAGGGCCATCAACTGCTGTCACCCGGAAGGATCAGCGATAAAAAAGTGGTTATCATCGACGAAGTTGGCAGGTTTGAGATGGAGGGAAAAGGCTGGAGGGACAGTCTGCAGTATCTGCTCAGGTTACCGGGGATCATACTGGTTCTCGCAGTGAGAAAAGATTTCCTGGAGCCTGTGAAAGAAGAATTTGGCTTAAACGATGCCGAAATATTTGAAGTTCCAACATCAACGTCATCGGAGTTACTGCAAAGAATCATTTCCAGGATAAAAAATCTTTCAGGGCACTGAAAAACTCCGAAGATGAAAGGAAGCGCAATTTATTTACGGCCTTTCTTAGCCGAAACGCTCAGGAGGTGCTTTGAATTGAATACCATTTCCTTTTCTTCGCAGTGCTTGATGACAAAGGCCAGCCATGCCTCTTTCAATGTCCCGTCAAGTTGGTGGAACAGGTCGAACCGCTCACCGAAAACTCCTTCAGCCCCGGCCAGGTGAAGCGGCTCCAGGTTTGCCTCTTCAAGCATAGGGGCAATTTCGGAAGGATTTGAAAAATAAGCTCCTGTAAAATTTTCGGTCGCTTCTACGAACCGGTCGTCAGACCCGGTTTTCCAGAGTTTTTCTGCTCCATCGGGATAAAGTATCCCTTTGGGATTGTTTTTTATGCCATATACCAAGGCTCCTGTCCGGGTCATAAAGGAGGCAAAGACAAGCCCTCCCGGCTTAAGACTTCTTTCAGCCATTTTTAAGAGACGTAAACGCTTTTCCCTGGCTATAAGATGATATAGCGGCCCAAGGATCAAAACCGCATCCCATTCCCTTGTTCTCCATCGCCTGCTTTCGAGCGCATCGCTCCTGTCGATGAACAAAACCCTTTCGTCCGAACCGAATTGTTTCCTGACATTCTCTGTGTTCACATCCGAAATATCGTTGAGCCCTATCCTGTATCCGTTATCAAGCAGTTCGCAGGCATAGTGTCCTGTGCCACAAGCAGTATCAAAGACCTCCGATCCGGGAGGAAGATATTTCCTGATATAATGCAGCGTAACCGGAAGCTCGAAACCGTGATACCCGAGCCTGTTATGTTCCTCTTCAAAGTGAGTGTTGTAATAATCTCTTACATCGTTCATAACAAAAAGTAACGGGCACCTTTTAAAGAAGCTTCGTCACAGATCAGTTGTTTTCTTTCTTTTTTTTCTCTTCTTCAATTTGTTTCTTAAGATCCTCAATCTCTGAAACAAACTCAGCCCTGGTCTTTCCCAGCTTCTGTTGGAGCCTGCCAATCATCTCGTCTTCCTTTCCTTCAACGTAGCTAAGGTCGTTGTCGGTAAGCTGACTGTATTTCTGCTTGAGTTTTCCTTTGATGACGTTCCAATTTCCTTTTAAATACAATCCGTCCATTTTATTCACTGTTTTTATGTTTTCAGATCTTATATCAGAAATAGTGTGCCAGATAGATTCAGAAGCGGGTACATGTGCAGTTTTCTCCGGCTGAAGCAGTAAAAGAAACTGATCCCTCGCCTGTTAAATGGACACAGGTGAAATAAAAGACAGTGTAAATTCCTTTACAGTGAGTGGAATAAATTACCCAATCAGGGACGATGTCCCATAAAAATTGGGACATCGTCCCTGTTTTTAAAAATATTTCCATTCAAAAACATTTCGTGTAAGTGAACGGTTATTATTTTTGAAGCAATTGTTCCTTCAATAAAATAATCATGAAACTGTTCATTTCAGGTTTTTTAGTTCTTTTATCCCTCTGTGTCATCGGCCAGGATAAGGTAGAGAAAGAATTCAGGGTGAAGAAAAAAGATGTTCCGGCCGAAGCTAAGAAGTGGTTCAAAGATGCCTTTGAAGGGGCCGGGAAAGTCAACTGGTACTACGAAGAGTCATCAGACAAAGGAAGCTACGAAGCCAAGTTAAAATACAGGGGACTTGAATACAGTGTTGAATTTGATACCACAGGAAAAATTGAAGATATCGAGGTCAGACAGGAATGGGAAGACCTTCCTCATGAGACGAAAGACAATATAAATAACTACTTCTTGTCTAACTACATCAAGTATAAAGTCTTAAAGATCCAGAAGCAATACACTGGCTCTCCCGACAACCTGGAAGATCTCATTGATGAAGATGAAACAGAAGGGATCACCGTAAGGTATGAAATTGAATTCCACGGCAAGACCGAAAAAGAGAATGAACTTTGGGAAGGACTTTTCAGTTCAAACGGTTCATTGTTAAAGGTCAGGAAAATAAAGATGATGCCCACCAATAACCTGGAATTCTGATGAGATTTTTATTCTTACTGCTCGCTCTTTTATTTTTCAACTTTGGAAAAGCTCAGGAAAGTTCATTTGGAGCAGGTGCATTACCTGAAGTTTCACTGGGCTACAAGCTGAGCAGCAGTTACAAGATCAATACCAAGATCGAGTCATTTCAAGCGATATATTCTAATCCCCCGGTCGAAACAAAAAACTGGGATTACAGGCACAGGGGCACTGACATACAGATTTTTGCCAGCCGCAAGCTCAATCCTTTCAATTCGCTGGCCATTGGTTATCAATTCGGAATAGAACCTGGAGATCCTTCTTCGCACAGGACCATTCAACAGTTCTCATTTGTGAGGAGGCCGGGAACTATACTTTTTGGTCACAGGTTCAGGACTGACCAGACCTTTGCAGACAATGAGTCTCCTGAATTCAGGGCAAGGTATAGGTTATCGCTCGAAATACCCCTTAACGGCCTCTCTATCGATCCGGGGGAGTTTTACCTGGTTGCCTCCGAAGAGGTGATTTACGGGTTCTGGGAAAGCCGGAGTTCATTTGAAAACAGGATCAACCTGCTGGTTGGCCATTATTTCAGAAGCAAGAACAAATTGCAGTTCGGGCTGGACTACCGGACCGGAATTCAAGAAGATCTTTTTGCGCATATTTTATGGCTGAAGGTTGGATGGTATGTAGACCTTGAAAAACAATGATACCCGTAGGGACGACGTCTATCTAAAAAAGGGACATCGTCCTTTTCTAACCATCATTTCTTATTTTATTTATTTTTATTTAGTCTAATTTAATTTTAATATACTATCTTTACACCAAGAAGCTCTGGTGCAAGTATTGCTAGTTAGCTGCAACATATTCTAAATTAAACTATACCGATGAAAAAGATCAATATCCTACTCATAGCTCTCATATTCCTTGCCTCGTGCAAAAAAGAGGAATCTCCACAATCTTTTAATGATGTTATCGATAACGGCGGGGGATTTGAACCTGCCACGCAATCAGAAGAGGTGATCAATGAAACTTCTGATAGTGAAATAATAGACGGTGAAGTATGGAATTGTACTACACGAACCTACAATGCCTTAGCACAGGGTGGCGGAAGCTCCGGCTTTCCATTGTTCAATCCGAATGCTTCAGTGGTCTATCCCGGTAGCCTGCTGCAAGGCAAATCACTCAAACAGGCTACACCTGATATTATAGCCGTTGAAAGGGCGGGTGGAACCATTTCATACGACCTGAACAATGGCAATCTTGCCTCAAGCTTCACTGTTGACAAGGTTGCAAAGAGCTCCATCCAGAATGCCATGAACCAGATCATAGCCAACGCTCCTGAGGACCTGCCCGCAAATTTTATCTTTAAATACAGCCAGGTACAAAGCGAGCAGGCCCTGGCACTGGAACTGGGTATAGATTATGAATCGGCCTTTACTGAGGTTAGCGGGAATTTTGGGTTCAGTTCAGGCTCCACTCTGAACCGCATACTGGTGGAACTTAATCAGAGTTTCTATACTATGAGCTTTGACATCCCGACAAGCCTCGAAGGTCTTTTTGCCCCGAGCGTAACACCTTCCGACCTTGCAAGTTATGTACAGGAAGGCAATCCCGCTACTTATATTTCGGATGTTACCTATGGTAGGATCTATTATATGTTGATAGAATCCACCTCCTCCTACACTGAAATGGAAGCAGAGATCAGCGCTTCCTTCAGCGGTGTTGCAAACTCAGCCAATGTGGATATCTCCGGAAATTCCCTCTCGAACCTGGAAAACCTTAAGATCAAGACAATGGCTTTCGGCGGTGAAGCAAGTACCAGCTTGCTCACAGTGGGCGAGACCAACCTGAACAATCTTGTTGAACTGCTCGCTGAAAGCACAACAATTTCAACAGGATTGCCTATCAGCTACGTAGTAAGAAGCGTGAAGACCAACCAGATAGTGAGTGTGCAGTTAGCCACCGAATATGATGTTACTGAATGCGAACCCGCCCCTGAAGGTGGCGAGCCGCCTTATACAGCACACTGGAGAGGCCAGGTGATCTCACGTATGGGACCTGTGGGTGCAGCCTATGCAACTTCAGGAACAGAGTTCATACTTATTGATGAAACAGGCACACAATTTATGCGAAGCAATGTAGGATCCCTGGAAGGGCCTTTTCCTGTAAGTCAGCTTGGTGGCGGCCCACAGCCTTTTGATATCGGGGCTGCCTGTAATATCGATGGCAATAATGAAACCGATCCCTGGACAATGATCATGGATAAAACGGGTAGTCTGTACTCATACATAAGGCATGACGGAACCTGGAGCGGTAATGACCCGCAGCCTATCTCAAACCTGGCTAATGGCGTAAATCCTTTCGGTCTGAATGGAATCGGTGCCATGTTGTTCAGGTACAAAGATCCCGACGGACCATCCAACAGGTATATGATCAATAAAGATGGCGACCAGTTTGTCCTGTATTACAATAACCCAAACAGTTTTGGCTCTGTAAGCGACATGGAATCCTGGGCAGGCGGAGGTTTGCCGTTCGAAGTTAAAAAAGTGGGTGCAGGAATTGGTTTTTATATAGGCCAGAAAAGATATTATATGCTTTTCAGCTACGACGGCACACAATATTGTATTTCAGGTGATGTATTCGGCACAGGTACCAACGAGTTCATCGGGCCGTTTGACCTTTAATCGATAAGGGACGACGTCTATCTAAAAAAGGGACATCGTCCTTTCTTAAATTATTCTTTCCCAACTATATCACATTTTTGTTTTGCAAAAAATGAGACGTCGTCTCAAATGATCACAAAGTATTCATCTAACCAGTAATGAAACTTCAATTTCATCTTCACGATAAGAATTCGTATTTTTATAAATTGAATTATTCAATAACCCGGAATTGAATCCATTTGATGAAGTTTGATCTGGCCAGGTTTATGACAGCGCTGAAAGAAGAGCTTCGACTGTTCCTCGGAATCAGTATAGGGGTTTTTCTCTTCATTCTTTTTTTTCAACCTTTCCCTCTTGATGGTTTCGATTTCAATAACCGGCTTATATTTCTCGCAGGCCTGGGATTAATTGTTTTCGTCGTGCTGACTTTGGTGAGGATAGGGTTATCATCTATCATCCAGAATTTAAACCACAACAAACCCGAAACCACCCTACCCTATTACATGAGTGGATTCATTATCATGTCGCTGAGTTCGGTAGCGTTCGCTTTTTACCTCTATTACGTGGGATCCATTCCAATATCTTTTTACATCATATTCAAAGTGATAGTGATTTGCCTTGTTCCTATGGTTATTTTACGGATGCACGATGAGAGGAGAATCTTGAGGAAAGTCAATGAATCTCTCAGGAAAGAATTGAATGAAAGCAAACAACAATTGATCGAACACCGCAAAAACATTCCCGATACAATAATAGAGTTCATTTCGGAAACAGGACCTGAAAATTTCAGCCTACCTGTTTCGAATGTGGCACTTATAAAATCTGCTGATAATTACGTTGAAATAGTTTATGAAAAGTCGGGGACCTATAATAACAAGCTCTTGAGGAGCAGTTTAAGAAATATTGAACAACAATTAAAGCCATTTCCTGATTTTATCCGTTGTCATCGCACCTGCATCATCAACAGACAGTATATTGAGAAACTCAACAGGACAAATAATACTTATTGGTTGACAATCAAAGGAATAAATGAGCAAATCCCTGTTTCACGACAGTATTTGCTAAAGCTGAAGGAGATCATTCAACCCTGAGTGGTGAATGGCATTCACAACGATATTTTACCATCTGCCAATTTTTTCTGCTATTCACCCCAAAATGGCTTGTATTAGCCACATATTTTTTTTGTAAAGAACAACACAGGATATCTTTGAATAATAAAATGATTATTATGAATGTCCTGTTTATATATCCCGAATACCCTGATACTTACTGGAGTTTCAAACATGCATTACGATTCGTTTCCAAGAAAGCGGCAGTGCCGCCCCTGGGATTGATAACTGTATCGGCCCTGCTTCCAGGCTCATGGCAAAAAAAGCTGATCGACATGAATGTCACAGAACTCAAGGAAAGTGATATTGCATGGGCAGATTATGTATTTCTGAGTGCCATGTACATACAGAAAAAATCGGTTGACAAAGTAATTGAAGAATGCCTGAAGAACAATGTAAAGATCGTGGCAGGTGGGCCGTTGTTCACCCAGGAATATGCCAATTATCCCCAGATTGACCATTTTATCCTGAATGAAGCAGAAATAACACTTAAACCTTTTCTCAGGGACCTGGAGTCAGGTAATGCCAAAAGAATATACCAGACAAAAAACTATGCCGATCTCACAGAAAGCCCTGTACCTGATTACCACCTGCTGTCGATGAAGGATTATGCCAACATGAACCTCCAGGTAACGCGCGGCTGCCCGTATAACTGCGACTTTTGTGAGATAACAGCCCTGCTTGGCCATAAGGTGAGGATGAAAACCACCGAACAGATCATCGAAGAAATGGAAACCCTTTATAACCTGAACTGGCGGGGACCCATTTCCATTGTAGATGACAATTTCATAGGCAATAAGAAAACAGTTAAGAACGAGCTGGTCCCGGCCATGAAGAACTGGATGGAAAGAAACAATTATCCTTTCTCATTCAACACACAAACATCCATAAATCTTGCTGATGATGAAGAGCTATTGCATTTAATGACAGATACCGGTTTTGAATCCACCTTTATCGGTATCGAAACCCCCGACGAGAAAGCTCTTCACGACTGTAAAAAAGTCCAGAACGAGAACAGGGACCTCCTAGAAAGTGTTGAAAAGATACAAAAAGCCGGGATGTCGGTCTCTGGTGGTTTCATTGTAGGCTTCGACAGTGACAGCCCTAATATTTTCCAAAGGCAGATCAATTTCATTCAGCAAAGTGGGATTGTAGCAGCAATGGTTGGATTATTGAATGCACCAAAAAATACAACGCTTTACAATAGGCTAAAAGAAGAAAACAGGCTCACTGTAGATGCAACCGGGAGCAACACAGACTTTTCGATGAATTTCATTCCTAAAATGAACAATGATGACCTGTTAAAGGGCTACAGAGACATCATTGAAAATATTTATTCAGCAAAGCCCTATTATAAAAGAATAAGGAAGTTTCTAAGGAACTACAGGCAAAAACAAGTACACGCTAAAAAAATTGAATTTATTTCCCTTGTTGCTTTCATCAGGTCAATATTTATTATCGGTATTGTAAACAGGGGCCGAATGGAATACTGGAAATTCATGTTCTGGACGATTTTTAACCGCCCCCGGTTATTGACAGATGCAGTTACCTACTCAATATACGGATATCATTTCAGGAAAGTTTATGGATTCAACAGAAAGAGTTCATGGCAGAACAATAAAAATGAAGGATAATTAATTATCGTGACCGGACTAATCTTGTTACCAGGGACGACATCCCTCTTTTTGAGGGACATCGTCCTTTTTTAAATTATTCTTTCTCAGTAACTTAAATTTTTCGATTTGCAAAAAATGAGACGTCGTCTCTGAGAACCTTGCCCCACTCCCACCTTTTTTGTATCTTTCCTTTACCAATTAATTAACCATTTTACGCCACTGGTTTTTGGTATCCAAGGTCAAATATAATTACCTGCCTGAACTCACAGCTCTTGCACTGGGAAGAAAACGGCCCAGCATGGTCACTGTGAATCTTACCTCCAAATGCGACCAGCACTGCATATATTGTGAAATAGGGCGTAAAATCCCGTCTTCCCGCATGGATAAACTGAACAGGGAGGATATTGAATGGATCATAGATGAGATGGCCGCAACAGGTATTAAAAGGATATCATTCTGTGGCGGTGAACCCTTCCTGTTCCCGGAGATAATCAGCATTGTTGAGTATGCAGGCAAGAAAAATATCCGGTGCACTTTAACCACCAACGGGATGAAGGCTTTTAAGCTGAGCCTGAAAGATCTCAGGATACTGAAAGAAAACAATGCACTTATCAATATTTCCATCGACTCATTCGATGAGAGCCTGCAGGATCATATAAGGGGCAAAAAGAATTCACTGGTTAATCCGTTGCGGTCGATCGAAGTGTTCAGTGAATATGGCATCCCTGTTACCGTGCTTACCGTGATATCCAGGTACAACTACGAAAATCTGTATGACATTTTTGTAACAGCCTGTGAAAAGAGAATAAAACAAATCCTCTTCCAGCCGGTCATCACCTTTTCCAACTACCCCGACCGTGCGCCGGTTACTGATAAAAACCGGATAAATGTCCCCCCCGAAGGCATACCGGTCCTTATGGAAAACCTCCGGAGGATGCACAAATACGAAAGAACCCACAATATCAACACAAACATATACAGAATAATGCCCTGGATCAGGAATTACCTCGAAACTCCGGCCTCGGGGAATGGAAAATGGTTCTTTGATGACGTTGTAAAAAAGTTTTACTGCCGCGAAGTGGATGCGATTATAGACATTGCTTACGATGGAGGTATTCAGCCCTGCGGACTGGCACTGTCTTCTGTCACTATCCACAGGAACAGGGAGAAAGGGCTTCTGGCCCTTTGGGAAGAAGCAACGCATGACCTTAGATCGGAACTCAACAATAACAAATTCAGGGACATATGCAACGGCTGCTGCCACCATTTCAGCCGTAATTTACTGGCCTCTGTAATAAGGTTCCCTGTTACGAACAGGAAGACATTATTCACTGTAGGCTCACTTATTCTAAACAGGATCGCATACAGGACCTATAAAAAACTAATTTACAAGACATGAAAACAATTATCGTAACAGGGGGGAACAGGGGCATTGGCCTCGAAATATGCCGTCAGCTCAGTGAACTCGGCCACACCGTAATACTGTGTTCGCGGGATCTGGAAAAAGGTGATGAAGCGGCCCGAAACCTTAATGAGAACGTCATAGTTAAAAAACTGGATGTGACCAAAGAGAGTGACATCCTGAACCTGTTCCATTTTGTAGCGGGGAAATTCGGAAAGCTGGATGTGCTTATCAATAACGCCGGTATCAATAAAGCCCCGGATCCCGCCGAAAATAAATTGCTCGATAAAGTAAAGAAAGTTGCCGAACAGAACATGGGTAATATGAGGAAAATAGGCAAAAAGATACTGCCATTTCTCAGGAATGCCGGACTGGTCTCCAGGAGAAAAAATGTTACCGATGTGCCTGTAGAGAATGTTAAAAAGGTGCTGGATGTCAATCTGCACGGGCCCTGGCGGTTGATGCAGGTATTTCTACCCCTGCTTCAGCAAAGCGATGACGGAAGGATCATCAACATGAGCAGCGGCATGGGTGAGATCACAAGGCTCTCGGGCGATTACCCTGAATACAGGCTTTCAAAAACGGCCCTGAATGCCGTTACCCTAATGTTTTCAAAGCAAACCCACGACGACGGGATCAAAGTAAATGCCATGTGCCCGGGCTGGGTCCGGACCGATATGGGCGGCCCGGATGCACACAGGGAAGTAAGTCAGGGTGCCGATACCGCAGTCTGGCTGTCGACAGAGGATAAGATCCCTACGGGCAAATTCTTCAGGGATAGAAAAGTAATTAACTGGTAACCAACTATTTGTTTTAATGAAGATCGGTTTTATTTTTCCTAACAAAGACAGAAGGTACAAAACGATACATCTCGGGCTGGCGTATCTTGCCGCTTATGCAAGGCAAGAACACAGCGACCTGGAATTCACCGTACTCGATACCAGGGTGGCCTCTTCCAAAGAAGTTAAAAGGTTCTTCAGGAACGAATTCGACCTCATTGGGATCACCGTCTTCTCTCCCGTATATTTTGAAGTTAAAAACATCTTCAACAAGATCAGAAAGGAATATCCCCGAACCCCCGTATGCCTCGGAGGCCCGTACGTTACCACAATGCGTGAAGAGATATTCAGGGAAACCCCCGCCGATTATGCCGTTTACGGGGAAGGTGAAGTCACTTTCTCAGAGCTTATTTCTCACCTGAAAGGCAAAAGAGAGCTGAAAAACATTAAAGGGCTTATGTTCTCAAATGGAAATGGGGAACCGACTGTGAACCCCCCGAGGGAAAAGATAAAAAACCTGAATGATCTCCCTCTCCCGGCTTACGACATATTCCCGATGGGAAGATACCCCCTGCACAGGATGGTAACAAGCCGTGGCTGTCCGTTCGGCTGTGCCTGGTGCAATTCAAGCTCAATATGGGACCAGACATACAGGACCACCGATCCGGAAAAGATGATAGAAGAGATAGAATTCCTGATCGGTAAATACGGCAAAAAGATCTTTGTATTCGGCGATAACAGCTTCAACGTTGATCTGGAAAGAGTTGAAAGGTTTTGCGACCTGCTGATCGAAAAGAAGATCGATATCCTCTGGTCCGTTTCTCTTCGCGCCGACATCATGACCCCTGAAGTTGCCGGGAAGATGAGGAAAGCAGGTTGCTACAATGTATCAATAGGGATTGAATCGGCAAATGATGAAGTACTTGAAAGAATAGGCAAAGGAACTACTATCGATAAAATTTTGGAAGGCATAAAAATGCTGAAGGATGCAGACATTGAAATCATGTCGCAGTATGTAATGGGAAGTCCTGGAGATACACTTGAAACAATTAAAGAATCCATTGAATTCGCCGGGAAGGTCAAGTGTGATTACACGAATTTCTATGCGATCCTGCCTTACAAAGGAACACCGCAATGGGATTACGTTAGAGACCACGGCAAACTGCTGGTTGAAAAGATCCATGATTTCCACTCCATTAACCCGAGGATTGTTTTTGAAACCCCCGAATTCCCTTATGAGGACCGGTTAATGGCCCTGAAGCTGGTCAAAAAGCAGGGATTCTACAGCAACCAGGACAAAAAGAACTGGATGTTCGACTTTGCCAAGGAGACTTCAAGAAAGATACAGGAATTGCTTCCCGAAGAAGTAGGTAACAGGTTATACATGATCCTGAAATCAATATACCGCCTCAAGGTGATAAAGAAGAACAATAAATAACCGGAACACAAACAGGGATGACGATCATATATATCATAACCGCATCACTCATACTCCTCTACCTGACGTATCCCTTCTGGCTTATGGCTTTCCCTGCTGCCGGACCGGGTAAGAAGGAATCTGACGGGATAGATGCTGTTTCTGTTATCCTTCTATCCCGCAACGGAAAAAAATACCTGAAGGAAAAGATACAGTATATCATCCATGAACTGGCCCCATTCAAAAATGCAGAGCTTATTGTAATTGATGACCTCAGTACCGACGGAAGCAGGGAGGTATTAAAAGAATTTGAAAACAGGGATAATATAAAGATCGTATTGAAAGATGAGCAGAGAGGCATACCCCACACCATGAACATGGGGGTGGAAATGTCAAAGTACCCCTATGTAATTTTCTGCGACCAACGGCAGGTCCTTTCGGAAGGTATTCTGAAGAAAATAACGGAGCCCCTGATGTACGAGAACACCGGTGCTGTTTCCGCGTGCATTTCACACCTCGACAAAGAGGGTTGCTGCTCCTGGATCAGGAAATTTGAAAACTTCATCAAATCAAGGCAAAGCCGGACAGGCAGCCTCATTGGGGTTTACGGCCCGCTTTACGCAATAAAAAAGAAGTGCTTCACCCCTATCCCTGAGGAGATCATCCTCGACGATCTGTACCTGAGCCTGAAGATGCTTAGGACGAAATCTGTATTGCTTAACAGTGATTGTCTTATCAGGGACGAAAA
>CAZXWD010000060.1:14958-19223 GCA_964644135.1 uncultured Bacteroidales bacterium
TGCTTTTCAGGAATATACTGCCAAAGAACATACCATTCAAGGCAAAAAATATTACCGCAGATAAAAAGAAACTTGAAACTGATAAAATCTGAAATGGAGAAAATATTGTCAATGAGGCCTTTCACACCTCCTTTGGAAGATATGGAACCTTACCTGCGGAGAATATGGGACTCAAGATGGCTCACCAACGGCGGGTCCATACATAAAGAGCTTGAAGTGTCGCTATGCGATTATCTGGGAATTGAATACATCTCCCTGGTATCCAGTGGCACCCTGGCGCTGATCCTGGCCCTGAAGTCACTGGACCTTAAAGGCGAAATTATAACCACCCCTTTTACATCAGTGGCAACCGCCCAGGCAATCCACTGGAACGGACTTAAACCTGTATTTGTCGATATCAATGAGGAAGATCTTAATATAAATACAGAAGAAATTGAGAAAGCCTTCACGCCGGATACATGTGCAATACTTCCTGTCCATATTTACGGCAATCCCTGCGATACAGACAAGATCGGGGCACTTGCCGGCAAATACCAGCTTAAAGTGATCTATGATGCAGCCCATTGCTTTGGCATCAAAAAAAACGGTACTTCTTTACTTAACCGGGGTGACCTTTCAACACTAAGCCTGCACGCAACAAAAGTTTTCAGTTGTATTGAGGGAGGAGCTGTGGTTTGTCACGACCCTGATACCAAAAATTTGACAGACGGGCTGAAAAACTCCGGCATAGGAATAAACCGGGAGTTAACAGGCTTCGGTCTCAATGCAAAAATGAACGAATTCCAGGCTGCATACGGTCTGGTGTGCTTAAAATATATTGATCAGATAATCGGAAAAAGAAAAACAGCAACTATCAAATACAGGGAACTTCTGTCAGGCATTCCCGGGTTGAGATTGATCACTGAACCCGAAAATGTGGAACCTAATTATACCTATTTACCGGTCCTTATTGATCCGGATATTTTTGGAGCTACGCGTGATGAGTTGGCCCGTAGCCTTGAGCTGGACAACATTCAGGCTAAAACCTACTTCCACCCGCTTGTGACGTCCTATCCTCAATTCGGCAGGTATGTAAAGAGATCTTTGCCGGTGGCCGGGAAAACAGCGGATAACATCTTATGCCTTCCGCTGTTCCATGATATTACCGATGAAGAGATCAGCCGGGTTGTCAAGGTAATAAAGAGATCGATAAAATAATTGACCTTTTCCCTTTAAAAGTAAATTTAACCACCCTGGCATTACCTGCCTGCCACAAAGATCTTTGTAGCGGAAACAGCATTGCCGGTCCTCAGCACACAAACATAAACACCACCGTTCACTCTTGATCCGGAGTCATTGGTGCCGTCCCAGGCAACGGTCTTAAGCCCGGCCGACTGTTCATTCTGAACGAGTGTCCTTATTTCCCGTCCCTGCAGGTCGTATATGATCAGTGATACCTGCAAGCTCTCAGCCAGTTCATAACTGATCGATGTTTGGGATATGAAGGGGTTGGGATAAGTTCTCACAGTGCCTTGTCCCTGGGCTTCCATTTCACCGATGCTAACAGTAACATCCTCTATCCCCGTAATCCTTACATCATCAATGTTCCAGCCGCAGTACCTCCAGCCGCCGTCGGTGGTTCCCATCGTCCAGCGCAGGTAAACAGTTTCCTGATCAGAGGCCATTGAGGAGATATCCAATTCCACTTCATCCCATGAACCGCCAACATATTCACCATCATTGCTCCAGAGGTTGGTCCAGTTTTCACCGTCGGTGCTGATCCTGATATGGGCATGGTCGTATTCTGGCACTTCAACGCCCAGCCACCTCCTGAATGTTAAATGCAATCCGTAAAGGTCGGAGCAATCGATGGCCGTAGTGGTGAGGTTCATTTCATCCATGTTGTTCGGATAATCGCCCTGTAGGTTATATCCATAGACATTGTCGCCGGTATATCCGCTTGTTGGGTCAGGATAGCCATGCTCACCACCCAAACCGGCAGGCTGGCCGAAGGCCCATTCGCCTTCCGTATCCCAGCCCGGGTCTTCATTAAGCAACCATTCATGCTTTACAGTGCGCTCCCCGACCAGCAGGACAATATCCCTTTCCGTATCGCCAACATGGTCGGTTGTGTTGACAAACTGCAGGGCTGTGGGGTACGCGCCTTCGAGCAAGCTGGTGGCATTGGAGTTAACTTCCACGGTAAGATCAACGCTTTCCCCTCCGTCAAGGGTTCCCTGTGCCGGGCCGTCGATGGTCAGCCAATCGACAAGCGGGTCGTTCGTTACTTCGTATTCGAAGGGTGCAACACCCCTGTTTTCAATGGTGTAGACCATTTCGGCAGGATCGAACGGGCCGCCCTCTTCGCCGTGGGGTTCAAAATTCTCGCCCGGCCTTACCTTCATCCCTGTCATCCCGGCGAGAACCTTCACACAGAAATTCCCTGTATTGAGGAAACCCGACGGATCATCATAATCATAAAAATCAAGCCACACGTCACCGGGCATATAATAGCTTTCATCCGGATTGGCTGCCGACTCAACGATAGTACGGTATTTTGCCCCAAGCAGCACAGGCACGTCAGAGGTCCTGTCGTAAGGGTACTTTCCATCCGAAAGCTGCAGGTAAACATAAAAATCCTCTCCTTCGCTCACGGTAACATAATCATCGAGCTCTATGGTATGCAGGCCCCTGATAAAAATGCTGTCGTTAACCTGTGATAGCTCATTCTGCAGTTCGCCGTCTGTATAGTCATCATAGATGGTCACGGTGAATTCCACGCTATCGGTGGCGGTGAAGAAGTTCACTGCTTTGAGCAGTTCATCTCCACCGGCGATGAATTTGTTGAACACCCCGTTTATGTCTTCGATCACATCCCTGTGGCCATGATAATCATGGTAATAAACATACTCATACTGCATGGGCTCCACGTTCCTGAATGTGATAGCGCCCATTTCGGGATGATGCCCGCAATGCTTGTCGTAATAGGAGATCCAGAAATAACCGTCGAGGCCCCAGCCTTCTCCCCATGAGTTCTTGCAGAGCCAGGCGCCGGGTTGAGGGGCCTGGGTGATCTTGTTATCGTCCCAGCCGATGATAGCAATGGCATGGTTGGGGTCCTGGTTGGAACTCGGTGGTTGATAATGTATATAACTATTGTTAATGAAGGAGCTGCTGTAGCACATGCATGTGCCCATCACCCCGTAGTCAATTATGTATTGCTTGAGCTCATTGATATCTTCCAGGTCATCCCCTACCGTGAGCCATTCTATATTGCGCGGATAATAATAATGATAGCTGTCGAGGTGCCGTGCGGGCGGGGTGCTGTATGATTGTCCGTCGATATCCCTCACTGACCCTTCGCCCCTTGAAAGATAGGCTGATGTGACCAGGTAGTCGCCGCCCTGGTGCACTTCAAGGCCGCTGCCCGAGGGTGGGTCGATATCGTCGTTGTTATGGTCGTTGAAACCGTTCCACCAGTCGAGGTGGTATTCCGCCAGGCTGGGTTCCCCTTCCTCCCCTGCTGCCGTCCACACGCCGGTCATCATTAGGTTGCCCTCCATTGCGGCCATAGCACCAAATGTCCAGCAGGTGCCTCCCTGTTGATTTTTGATAGAAGTGACGTAGTTCTCACCGTTCACGTCGCGCAGGTCGTACGTTTCAGGGAGCTGCGAGAATAATGAATAATTAATAACGAATAATAAAGAAAGCAGGGTCAGTTTTTTCATTGTGTAGTGATTGAGTTTTTCCAATTGCGGTTTATTTTACGAAATTAGGAAAAATGAAAGGCTAAATATCGAGTTAATTCATATTTGTAATGGGTTTAAATAATGATGGCGCGGGGGCACAGGGGCTCAGAGGCTCAGAGGCTCAGAAGCTTGGGAGCACAGAGTAGAAAATAAGAGGTTAAGAAAATAGGAGGATAAGAAGAGGGCAATGAACAATTAATAATTAATAGTTAATAATTAATAATTAAAATACTGAAGGTCAGCAGGTAAGAAGCGGGGAGTAATGAACAATGAAATATTATCTAAGCTCTAAACTCTAAGCTCTGATTACCAGTATCCAGTACCTAGTACCGAGCACCCAGTACCCAGCACCCAGCACCAACTTGACAATAAAGACAATTTGACAATTGAGACAATTTTGACTATATATTTGTACTGAACCATTAACCCTAACAACCTTATAATGTCAGTAAAAGACCTGGTAATAGAAAAGCGCAGCCGCGATATCGGGGATTTCCTGGTGGGGCGCTTCCTGCCGTTCAGGAAAAAAAGAATGGT
>CAZXWD010000061.1:0-19191 GCA_964644135.1 uncultured Bacteroidales bacterium
CCGGAAGCCAATGAAGGATGGCTAAATGATTGAACGATTATCGATTATCAATTATCAATTATCAATTATCAGTGATCAGTTACTAATTATTAAGCTTTAAACTCTAAGTGCTGATTCCCCGTAACTCGTAACTCGCAGCTATTTTTCTATTCACAACTCACCACTCACTATTCACGAAAAAAACCCAGTACCCAGCACCAAAAAAACAGAATGTGGATCTGTCTGCGTAAGGACATGGTAAAAAGGACTAAGCGGATTTTCGCGAATTAGTTTCTCCCCCTCCTTGCTCGCAGGGAGGGGGACTAAGGGGGTGGGTATAAAATAAGACAATAAAGACTATTACCCAACAGCCAAAAGCTAATTACTATCAGCTATTTTCATATTTTTACACCATAAAATATTATTAAAGAGATGGAAAAGATAAAAGACCTTGTGATATTTGACATACAGCTATGGAATATCGTGTTTTTTTTCGGTACCATACTGGTAGCCATTATTCTAGGGAGAATTGTCAGGTCCATCCTGAAGAGACTTGCCAACAAGAAAGCATTACAGGATAAACCGGTTGCCGCTGCTGCGATGGCTGCGGTTTCCCGCTCAATGACCTTTGTACTGCTAACTGCAGGATATCTGGCAGGTATACAATTCCTGAGGGAAAACCAGGAGCTCTTCAATATCCTTTCAACATCCGGGGACATTTTGGTGGCCATTGCCATTGGTTTTATTTTGTATCACCTGATAGAGGTCCCAACAGTTTGGTTCAGTGTCAGGATGGAAAAATCAGACCACCGCATGAACAAGATGTTCATCCCGGTTATCAGGAAAAGCCTCAGGGCAGTTCTGATTGTTTTTGTATTGATCCAGATCATCCAGATCCTCAGCGACAAACCCATCACTTCCATTGTGGCAGGCCTGGGTATTGGCGGCCTGGCTGTTGCACTGGCAGCCCAGGATACGCTGAGGCACTTCTTCGGCTCTGTGGTGCTTGTAGGGGATAAGCCTTTCGATATAGGCGACCGGATAGTTATCGACGGGCACGACGGGCCGGTTGAATCGGTTGATCTGCGTTCAACCAGGATCCGGACACTGGAAGGGCACCTGGTGACTGTTCCCAACGGAGAGCTTGCCAACAAGACCATACAAAATATCGGCAAAAGGCCTTTCATAAGAAGACTGGCCAATATCACGATTACCTACGACACCCCTCCCGAAAAAGTAAAGGAGGCCAAAGCGATCCTGGAAGACATCCTTAAAGACCACGAAGGCATGGACCCTGAACTTCCACCAAGAGTTTATTTTAGCGAGTTCAATGCCGATTCACTGAACCTGATCATGCTCTACTGGTATCATCCACCCGATTACTGGGCCTATATGGAGTTTACCGAAAAGGTGAACCACCAGATCTTTGAGCGTTTCAACAAAGCAGGCATCGAATTTGCATTTCCCACTCAGACTATTCACCTTAAGAATGAATAGAGCTTAGTTAGAATTATTTAAAGTAATTTTTTAAAAGAATAGAAAAGATTCTGAGGTATATTAAACGCCTCAACTATTCACCATCTTTCTTTTCCTTCGAGTTGATCCAGATATCATAGATCCGCATGCTGAAGGCTTCGCTGCTTTCGCTGAAAAGCGTTTCCCCAACCTGTTCTATCCTTTTCTTCAGGGTGGACCTTTTTCTGTAGATGTACTTTAAGAGGGATTTTTTCTGATGGGGCTTCAACACGATCAGCTTCTCTTCATTTATATGCTCGTTGAAAAGGTTCAGGTCATGAAGCTTACCAAGAAGGCCCGAAAGTTTGTTCAGTTCACTGATATAAGCCTTGAAATAATCGGGCCAGGCGATGTTCAGGATCATCATCTGGTACATCAGGTACTTGACCTGTTTTCTCCAGTAATGATAGATCTCGTCGGTCTTGAGGAAACCGGATATCTCCCATGCACTCCTTGCCCGTTTGTGTATTCTCTTGAGGCTTTTAAGGATATAATAGTCGGGATCACCGGCAAAATCCAGTTCCCTGACCACTTCCTTGACTGCCAGTATATCGTAGCAAACGGAATAATGCCTGTTCCTTCTATAGAATTCGCTGAACTCGTCCTTCCGCTTTCTTTCGACCTGTCGGATAGCCTTTGACATCGCCCTGTTGATCTTTCCGTCGTCAACCTGTTTCTGCATGCTTTCGAGGAGCTCGATCTGGGATGTATCATCGCGAAGAACGGCGACCTTTTGTGCGATCTCGCGGTACATATCGTTCAGTTCGTGGTATTTGTCCCTGCCTATCTCATGCCTGAGAAGACGCAATATGCCTCTGATCTTCTTGATGTTCTTTCGCAGTTCGTGGACGGAGACATGCTGCCTGGAACGAGCCAGGGCATACCTTGCCGATTCGTCGTGCAACTCATCAAGAAGCCTGAGGATACCTTCCCTGAAGCTTTCCCGTTGTTTTATTTCCAGATCCTTTCCTTTCACGAGTTAAAAACCTATCTGTATTCTTTACAAAGTTAGTACAATGTTAAATTAATGTAAACTAACTGATAGTTACATACTAACATACGGGTGTTGAAATTGTTGAATGGGAAAGGCTGTTAGCTGTTGGTCTTTCCCAAAGATCTCATTGCCTGACATAGCGAAAGCTTTGCGACACCAAATTATCACTACTTTTGCACACTATTTTACAAGCACATAACATAATATGCAGGATATCAGGAATATAGCTATAATAGCCCATGTCGATCATGGTAAAACGACACTGGTTGACAGGATCCTTCACCAGGCCAATTTGTTCCGGGACAACCAGGATATGGGGGAGTTGATCCTCGACAGTAACCCTCTGGAGAGGGAAAGAGGGATCACGATACTTTCAAAGAATGTCTCCGTTCGTTATAGAGGAGTGAAGATCAACATTATCGATACACCGGGCCACAGCGATTTTGGCGGTGAAGTGGAAAGGGTCTTGAACATGGCAGATGGGGTTTTACTGCTGGTAGACGCTTTTGAAGGTCCCATGCCACAAACGCGCTTCGTGCTGCAAAAGGCCCTGGCTATGAACCTGAAGCCTATAGTGGTCATTAATAAGGTCGACAAACCCAACTGCGATCCCTATTGGGCACATGAGCAGGTTTTTGAGTTGATGTTCAACCTGGACGCCAGCGAGGAGCAGCTCAACTTTCCTACCGTTTACGGCTCTTCCAAACAGGGCTGGATGTCGGACGACTGGCGGGAGCCCTCTTCCGATATCATCTATCTTTTGGATACTATCATCAATCATATAACTGCACCTGAATTCGCCAAAGGCAATACCCAGATGCAGATATCTTCACTTGATTATTCGTCCTATGTAGGAAGGATTGCTGTTGGAAGGTTATCCAGGGGGACATTAAAATGGGGGATGAATGTTTCGCTTATTAAGCAGGACGGCAGGATATTCAAGTCGAAGATCAAGGAGCTTTATGTTTTTGAAGGATTGGGCAAGGAGAAGTTCAAGCAGGATGTGCATACCGGGGAGATCTGTGCCGTTCTGGGGCTGGACGACTTTGAGATCGGGGACACTATTGCGGATTTCGAGGAGCCTGAGGGCCTGGATCCCCTGAAGATCGAGGAGCCGACCATCAGCATGCTGTTCCTGGTCAACAACTCGCCATTTTATGGAAGGGAAGGGAAATTCGTCACCTCCCGACATCTTCGGGAGAGATTGTTCAGAGAAACCGAGAAGAACCTGGCATTGAAGGTGAAGGAGACCGATACCCCGGAGGCTCTTACCGTTTATGGCCGCGGCATTCTGCACCTGTCGATCCTGGTGGAGACAATGCGCCGGGAGGGTTATGAGTTCCAGCTCGGCCAACCCCAGGTCATCATTAAAAAGATCGACGGAAAGGACCATGAGCCTATCGAATCCCTGACTGTCCATGTTCCGCCTGATTTTTCCGGTAAGGTGATCGAACTGGTATCCCAGCGAAAGGGTGAGATGGCCCACATGAGCACCAAAGGCGACCGCACCCACCTGGAATTTACCATTCCTGCACGCGGCATCATTGGTTTGCGAAATAACCTGCTGACTGCCACGGAGGGTGAGGCTATCATGGCACACCGGTTCAAAGAATTCCAGCCATGGAAAGGAGTGATACCCGGCCGCCGCTATGGTTCACTCATCGCCATGGAGACAGGAACAGCCGTTGCTTACGCCATCGACAAGCTGCAGGACCGCGGCAGTTTCTTCATCCACCCCAACGATGAAATTTACGCCGGGCAGGTGATCGGTGAACATATCCGCCCCGACGACCTCATCATCAATGTCACCAAGACTAAGAAACTGACCAATATGAGGGCTTCAGGATCAGACGATAAAGTTATGATCATTCCGGCCGTAAAGTTCTCCCTGGAAGAATCGATGGAATACATTGGTAAGGATGAATACCTGGAGGTTACGCCCCGCTCACTGCGGTTACGCAAGATCATGCTGAGCGAGCACGACCGGAAGCGCGCCAAGATAGCTGCGCAGGGATAAGATCAAGTTTTCAGGAATTGACAACATATGGAACGCGGATGACACGGATCTTAACGGATAATCACGGATTTATTTATCCGCGAAAATCCGCATAATCCGTTTCATCCGAGTTCTATTACATTTTGACTACATTTTTCACATTTATCTGGTGAAGAGTGATGCGAAAAGGAGGATGCAGGATTTTTTCATTTTGCGTTTTTTTTCACCACATAGGCACATAGAACACATAGATTTCACAATAGAATCCTATGTGTATTCCTATTGTGCCCTATGTGTCTATGTGGTTATTATTCATAGTTTAATGATCTTTTTCACAACTGATTGATCTTCAAGATAAATTCTGACAAAATACACTCCTGCCGGCAAAGAACCCACATCAACCGTCATCCCCTCTTCCACCCTTCCTCTCTTCACCTCTTCCACTAGCACATCGCCATAAAGGTCTACAACCTCCAGTTTGGATATTGAAATTTGACCACCTTCGCTAAAGCTACGGTGGTTAAAAGTATTGGTGCTTGTGATTTGGAATTTCCCGCGGGTGGGGTTGGGCCACAGCACCATGTCACCCGCATTGTGATTCAGATCGCCAACTCCCGAAACCTCGGTGTATTTTAACAGGGTTTTTCCATTTCCAACTACATAACCGTTGGTAAGAGAAGTGAAATGGACTCCCCTGAGAAAGTTAGTGGTTAATCCTTGTGCCTGCAATTCCCAGGTTTCACCTCCATCTATCGTATGGATTATCGTTCCTAATGAACCGACTGCCCAGCCATTATTTTCATCCAGGAAGAAAAGGTCATATAGTGAATGACGGTCCGGGTCAGGATTTGTTTGTCGATGCCAATTCTCACCTTTATTTTCAGTATGGCCTATTAATCCAGAGTTACCCATAACCCAACCTTCATTATCATCAATAAAAAATATTGCATTGTATGAACCCACAGGACCTGATTGGAATTCAAAAGTTGTTCCATTGTAATGCGATATTGTTCCATTTCCACAAATCCAGACTTTATCGACTGATGGCGAGCTAATGCCACTGAGGTTTGAGTTAAGTCCGCTGTTTAAATTTGTAACTCCCTGCGGCGTAATGCTAAAAACTGCCCCGTTGTCACCACAGGCATAGCCCTGGGTGGAGCTAGCAAAATCCATATCGCTTAAGGTTGAGGGAATGGTTCCATGAAAATTCCAGTTTTCCCCACCATCTGTTGTCCTGTAAACAAACCCGCTTCCGCCACCGGTAAAGCCTTCATTTTCATCAATCATGTAAATTGCTTCCAGTGCAGTTGAAAACTGATTGGTTTGAATTTCAAAAGTTTCTCCTCCATCGGTGGTGTGATAAATTTCCGGTCCACTGCTTACAGATATCCAACCTTCATCGTCGGAGACAAAAAATACATCGGAAAGGTCGGGAGTGCCGGGGATGTTGGCGCTGATATCGGTCCAGCCGTATTGCTGGGCCTGGGAAAAAGTAAGAAGGCCAAAGGCAAATGTGAAAAGGAGTAGTAGTTTTTTCATTTTGATATTGATTTTAATGTTGATCAACCGTTCATCTTTTTTTATTTGACCTTAACCATGGGTTTGCATTCGTTAATCTTACCTGAGACGAGATGATAGAAATAAACTCCATCAGGTAAATTTTGTCCTTTAAATTCAAATGAATGTTGGCCCTGTCTCTGATGTTCGTTGACAAGTGTTGTGATTTCCTGACCTGAGATGTTGAATACTTTTATGGTGACCCAATCATCATCGGGTAGATCGTATTCAATTTTTGTATGGTAGCTAAAAGGGTTGGGCGCATTTTGCCTGAGGTGGGCTTTTGCTGTTATTTCTGTCCATGCATCTTCTATGCCTGTCAGGCTGCCATATTTCAGAAACACATTGTTTCCCCCGGCATATCCTTCTTCCGATGAAATGAAATAAACAGTTGTTAAATTCAAACCTTCAGTAAGCTCCGGAGCATCTTGTAACCATTCTTCTCCGCCATTGGTGGTTTTTAAGATATTATTGTAGCCAACAGTCCATCCTTCCAAAGAATTAATAAAAAAAACATCATTCAGGCTTTTGGTTGTGGGACTCACTTGACCATTCCAAATTGTTGCATCAACAGCTTTACAAATTTTACCTTGACTTCCAACAATCCAGCCGTTATTATTATCAATAAAAAAGATAGAGTTCCAATCAAAATTGCTATCAAAAATCTGCAAGTTATTCCAGCTGTTATTCAGCCAACGTCGGACAGTACTTTCACCACAAAGTTTTCCGTCAGAGCTGTCCTCGGGAAACATAATAGACTTTAGTTCTGCTGTCAATCCTTCAACATGTAAATGTGTTATTGAGCTATTTGTGAATGAATAAATTTTTCCATTATTACCGCAAGTAAATCCGGTTTCAGAGTTGGGCGGGAAATGCACTGAATTAAGTGTTCCACCGGGTGCATGAAGCAAAAACCAGTTTAAGCCGCCATCCTCAGTTTTGACAATAAGGCCATTACTGGTAACCACATAGCCTTCCGTATTGCTTTTCATAAAAACAGAAGAGGTGATCCCGGAGTTCTCCGGCAAATACTGGATATGGAAACTCATACCTCCATCGGGTGTGTAATACACCTTGTCAAGCCCCCCGGCGAGCCAGCCTTCCTGCCCAATAAAATGCATATCCCTTACCCCAAAAGATTCGGGCAAATTATTACGCAGGTTCTGCCATCCATGAGTGGATGTTAAAGCCGCTGTGAAATTCCTGGTTTCGTTTTGTGTTGACAGGTTTATGGTGATGCTTTCAGGATTGAAACTATAATAGATTTTTGAAGGGGTGATGGTATAGTTTCCAGGGGGTAAAGCACTCATAAAATAATCGCCATTCGCATCCGTAGAAACAGTTGCATTTACAGGTCCTTCAAGTTTTAGTTTAACATCTTTCAAGGGATTGCCCTGCAGTTTGATCTCCCCATTAATAGATCCGGGTGAGATTGGGGTGTTGTCAGTCCTCACCGGCCAAAATCGAGCGATTGCCTCGCTTGATTTAGGTATTTCAAGGCTTACATCAAGTAGCCGGAAATTTACTAATTGGGCATTTTCAGTTGAGCTGGCTGAGGAAGTGGAGGTCCAGTACCTTCCTGCTGGAGGAGTAAATGGATTATTTTGGGGAAGGTAGGTGTTTATATATTCCCCCCCAAAATCTCTTAATGAAAGCATCTCGTTCCTGTTGGGCAGGCGCCATTCGTTGTGGCCGCAATAGTTTATGATATTCAGCGAGTCGATACATATAAAAGCCTCATCCCATCGCATATATTTCCCCCAAAAGCTAAATAAGCCTGAAGGATCAGCATTTTGTGTCCACATTAAGCCAGTAAGCCGATCGGTTACTGTACTGTCGTTATTATCGAAGAATCTTGGTATTGGCCAAGGTATGCCGAAAGAAAGATCTAAGTCGTCTCCGGGATAGTAGCTCATTTCCTGGAACGTACGTGGAAGTTCAATCAAACCGTTTCCCTGCGCTCCTCTCACTGGCAGAACATAGACTTTTGTTTCATCAGGATAATACTCTTCCGAAAGCATTTTTTTTTGCCACATTACTTGTCCGGGCAAGTATTTTTGATTTGCATGAAGTTCCCATTCAAACATATTGATGGTAAAGGCAATTCCTTTGTCGATGCTTGTTGTTGAACTCCAATAGGATTGTTGTAAATCGGTGAAGGGATGGTTTTCTGAAAGAACCGTATCGGGTACGCCGAGGTCGATGAGCGACATGAGTTCCTGTATATTCGGCAGCCTCCAATCGTCATATCCAAGATAATTCTCCTGGTTTAGTTTTGCTACATAGTCTAAAGCTGTTGTCCAGTTTACCGATCCATCGCCGACTTCATAATCCTGATCAAAGTCGGGGTCTCTGGTTGCCAGGATATTTCCATCGGTAGCCCACATCAGGTCGGTGAGCTTGTCGGTAGCAGTGCCATTTTCGTGATCAATGTATCGATCTTCGGGCCAGGCAATGCCGTTTTGCAAGTCGCCGTCATCGCCAGCGTGATAGCTGGTTGTTTGCCCGGTGGCCGGGAGTTGTATTGCACCAGACTGGCTAATGGCAATTAGACTTAGCAAGCTTAACAAACTGATTGGGATTAGATTCTTCATAGCGTTTTATTTTTCGGTTACCGGCTACCGGTCACCGGTTACCGGAATTTTTCATTGTCCATTATACATTTTTCATTTCACTCAAACCTCAACACTAAACACTCAACACTCAACCCCTGCCTGCGGCAGGCAGGCTCAACACCCAACACTTTATTGAATGATGATCTTTCGCACACCAACCGCCTTTTCCGTCTGAAGTTTTACCAGATACAATCCTCTTGGCAGATGGCTTACATTCACACTAATCTCCCCCACTCCTCTTCTCCACATCTCCTCTTCATAAACTACTTTACCATGGAGATCAATGATTTCTAGTTTTGAGGGTTGAGGGTTGAGGGGTGAGTTATTTTGGAGTTTGGAGTTTGAAATTTGAATTTTATCCCAACAGGGATTTGGGTAAATATCGAAGAAGGATTCATGGTCTTCTTCATTTGGATTGTGTATACCAAACACTTTCGTCACGCTTACTGTCCAGATTTTAGTTGTGTTATCAGGTGAAGTTACGGTGTAGGTTACAGGGTTGGTAAAATCCTTTCCCGTGCCACTTGGAGGATCTATGACTGCCTCGGCTGAAATATAGATCTCGGGCACAAGATAGGTGATATCAATGCTGTCAGCCACTTCGACATTGACCGTACGATCAGCTGTGTTAATGACCTCCTTCCCATACTGACCCGGGAAATGAACTCCCAGTATATCCGCACCCTGGGGAGCACCAGGCAACTGTGTATATTTTAATAAGGTACCATTGTTTCCTGCTGCATAACCACAGGTTGGACTAATGAAATAAACAGAGCGCAGTGTCTCCTGTGTTAAATCCTTTGCCTGCCTGTTCCAAACCGTATTATTATACTGATCCGGCCATGTGAATGAAAAATCATTCGCATTCGGAGAATAGATTATTGAACCGGGATGGCCTACCAACCAGATATCCTTCCCATTGGGTGAATGAATATCTGACAGGCGAACATAAGGGTCTTCATCATACCCTCTTAGCGGAGCACAATTATATTGAGCTATTCCATGAAGTCCAATGATTCCAACAACATCCATTGCAGCCCATCCAATGCTATCGTTCTGAAAATAAATTGAAGCAACACTTCCGGACCACATACAACAATCAGTTATTTCATTTCCATCATAGTGGTATAAACGATGAACAGTACCCGCATAATAAGTGCAGGTGTTCGATACGGAACTTACAGATGGCAGACCTCCATTAAGTCCTGTTTCGATTTGCGAAATACCATCCGGATCTATTTGACAGAAAGTACCGTTATCACCTGTGCAATAACCGATGTCAGAATCAGGAGGAAAATCAATATCAGTGATCCAGTTTCCGGCAGATCCATGCATTGTCCATTCATCTCCACCATTTACTGTTTTGAATATCACGCCTCCACTACTTCCTGAATAACCCACGCTTTCATTTAGCATAAAGACTGCTGAAGGATAATCACCTTCCCTTTGAATTGATTGTTTTTCAAAGGTTAGCCCACCATCGGTGGTATGGTAAATATCCTGCATGGATGTGATCCATCCCTCGTTTTCATTAATAAAGTATACATCGTTGAGATTTGAACAATAATAACCATCTGCTGAAAAGAGATTGTCGCTGATTTCAACCCAGCCATATGCCCTGTTATATGCTGCTTCAAAATCGCAATTCACCACCGTACCCGATACGTTCAATGTTTTCTCATCAGGTAGAATGTTAAAATATTCAAAGAAGGGTTCTATGGTATAATTTCCATCTGGCAGGTGCAAAAACTCATAATATCCGTCACTGTTTGTTTCGGTTCGTGCGTTTACCTGCCCTGAAAGCGATATTTCTATTTTATCCTTAGGGATGTCATCACCTATGATATAGCCTTTAATTGAGCCTGTTGGTGCCGGGGTGGTGACGGTTCTTACCGGCCAGACAACACGATCAGCATTTTTGTCATTTGGAGCAAGTTCTGAGAAACTAAAACTGAAACTCCAGGCTTGTCCGGGAACGTCAGATATCGTGCTCGAGGTCCAATACCCAAACTCTCCGGGATGGGCATAAGGGAAAGTTGTTGTGAAGGGGTGGTTCTTTGGTAAACAGGTGTTGTTCCTGCTATAATCAATAAGGCTGGCTAATTCATTGCGATTTGGGAGTCGCCAGTCGTTATAACCGAGGTATGCTTCATTATTTAGTTTATTAATATATCCTATTGCAGTTATCCAGGGGACTTTTCCATTTGCAGTTCCCGATGTGTCAAATTCGATATCCCGTGTAAACATCAAATGTGAATCTTTTGTCCACATTAACCCGGTAAGATTGTCAATGACCTCCCCTGTGTTGTAATCGACAAACCTTGGTGATGGCCATGATGCACCTTTGCGCCAATATCCATCATCACCATCAAAATAGATTCTTTCCTGGCCTGTTTCGGGTAAATTAATCAAACTGCCCGCTGCACCATCCCTGACAGGCATAAGGAATAATTTATAATACTGTTGAGTGTATTCTCCAAGATCTTTGTTTAGGCTTTCCCAGTGGCCTGAAGGATAGGTTATTCCTGGATGCACGATGTAATATTTTAAGTACACTGCAAGGGCATTCGTTCTAAACCTGTCATTTGTTGTTGAGCTCCAATAACCGGATTTCAGATTACTGAAAGGATTACCACCGGGCAATGAAATACTGTCATATTCGAGATTGACAAGAGAAAGCAGCTCCAGGAAATTAGGCATCCGCCAGTCATTGTATCCAAGAAAACTCTCCGTGTTAAGTTTCTGAATATAATCCAGGGCAGTGCCCCAGTTAACGTCGCCATCACCCGCTATCCTGTCCTGATCGAATTCAGGATCTCTGGATGCCATCAGATTGCCGTCAAGCACCCACATCAAAGCTGTTAATTCATCTGTTGCAGTTCCATTACCATGTTCAGTAAAACGGTTTTCCGGAATTGGAATTCCCATTTGCAAATCCCCGTCATCTCCAGGGTAATAGCTTGTTGTTTGCCCTGTTGCCGGGAGTTGTATCAGGCCTTGCTGGGCAAAGGAAAAAGACAAAAGGCCAAAAGTAAATGTAAAAACGAGTAGAAGTTTTTTCATGGTTTTTTATTTTTGAATAATTAGTTTTTGGGTTGTGGTTTTATTTTCGGAAGTCAAACGGCAGAAATAAATTCCGCCTTGCAGGCTGCTCACGTCAATTTCAACAGGTTCACTTCTTGCCCGAAATTGTTTTTCGATCAGTTTTCGACCATTCAAATCGTAGATTTCCACTAGTGCCGATTGTTGGCTGAAGGCTGCAGATTGCAGACTGACGAATGAAGCAGCCGGATTGGGGTAAATATTAAAAGCAATCGATTGCGTTAACTCTTCTACACTGGTTGACTGAGAATATTTTATAGTTCCAATATCATAAGATGATGGCCCGGAGTGGGTTTCGCCGGTTATGATCACATTATTTTCATGATCAAGGCAAATTTTAAGAGCATCATCACGTTCATCGCCCGGTCCGGCATACCAGATATCCCACAACAGGCTTCCTGCAGGACTATATTTAAGAGTACCATAATCCCTGGTCCACATACCTACTTCATCCCGAGCCCATCCTGTTACATATATATTTCCATCCGAATTAGTTATAATGTCTGTTCCGGTCTGGTCAGCATAGTCGGAATTATAATTTCTTGTCCAGGCAGTATCTCCGGCATAATTAATTTTTACAATACTTATCCCAAGTCCAACTCCTCCTGTTACATAAATGTTTTGAGAATCATGCACAGTGATTGCATTCGGACTTCCATTCAGGGTTTCAGGGTTATAATATTTATTTACCCAAAGTTCATTTCCGCCTGAATTATATTTGATTGTAGTAAACTGAGGATGGTAGTTCTCATCATTAGAATAGCCCAGCACGTAAACATTATCCTGTTCATCCAGTGCAATCTCATATCCCTCATCGGCAGAGTTGCCGGCACCGTCATACAATGCCACCCATTGTTCAATACCATCAGCGTTGTATTTTATGGTAGTAATATCCCGGTTGCTTCCTACACCTCCGACACTTTCTGAAAACCCGGTAACATATACATTTGAGGCTTCATCCAGGATAAGACTCTTGCCGATATCAGTACCGTCATCTGATCCATTGTAAGTAGCTGTCCATTGTAATTCGCCTTCGGGATTATATTGAAGGCTTATTATATCTGAATCACTGTAGCCTACTGCGTATATCATCCCATTTGCTCCAATACCAATATCATATCCTCCATCTGAACTGGTATTGTCATAATACTGTTCCCAAAGCAAATCACCATTCGTATTGAACTTATAAATGGCAATATCGCCCCAGTTTTGAGTACTTCTGCCTATGACATAAACATTTCCTGACTCATCCAGGCATAAAGCTTCAGGTTGACCACTTGACTCCAAAGGGCCAGCCGACCATAACAACTCTCCAAGGGGATCATATTTTAGGGTAATAAATTCGTATTCTGCAGATGAGCCCCAGGTCCATCCGCACACATAGATATTCCCACTTGCATCTACTGCCATGTCGGTGGGTCTTTCGGAAGATCCCTCTTCAAAACTATACAGTGATACCCAGGCTTCGCTGATCTGCGCGAGGGATTGGACACACACTAATGTGATTAAAACAACAAGTAAAGATAATTTTTTCATAGCTTTTTATTTATTGGTTTGAGGGACGGGGGACCCTTCGACAAGCTCAGGACAGGCTCCGGGACGCGGTCAATTCATTGTCCATTTCCTCGCCCCCCGTACCACGTACTTATTTTTTAATAAATTTCTTCAATCCAAACCGATCCTCCGTCTGCAGCTTTACCAGGTACAATCCCGCCGGCAAACGGCTCACATCCATAGTGATCTTCCCTTCTTCCCCACTTCCCATCCTCTCTTCATACACTACTCTTCCATTTAGGTCAAGAATTTCAAGTTTTGGGTTTTGAGTTTTAAGTTTTGAGTTTGTTTGATTTTTGAATTTTGAAATTTGGATTTTATCCCGACAGGGATTGGGGGAAATCTCAAATTCAATGGTTTCTTTAAAATCTTCAATGCCTGAAACCTCGGTGTATTTCAACAGGGTTTTTCCATTTCCAACTGCATAACCGTTGGTAAGAGAAGTGAAATAGACTCCCCTGAGAAAGTTAGTGGTTAATCCTTGTGCCTGCAATTCCCAGGTTTCACCTCCATCTATCGTATGGATTATCGTTCCTAATGAACCGACTGCCCAGCCATTATTTTCATCCAGGAAGAAAAGGTCATATAGTGAATGACGGTCCGGGTCAGGATTTGTTTGTCGATGCCAATTCTCACCTTTATTTTCAGTATGGCCTATTAATCCAGAGTTACCCATAACCCAACCTTCATTATCATCAATAAAAAATATTGCATTGTATGAACCCACAGGACCTGATTGGAATTCAAAAGTTGTTCCATTGTAATGCGATATTGTTCCATTTCCACAAATCCAGACTTTATCGACTGATGGCGAGCTAATGCCACTGAGGTTTGAGTTAAGTCCGCTGTTTAAATTTGTAACTCCCTGCGGCGTAATGCTAAAAACTGCCCCGTTGTCACCACAGGCATAGCCCTGGGTGGAGCTAGCAAAATCCATATCGCTTAAGGTTGAGGGAATGGTTCCATGAAAATTCCAGTTTTCCCCACCATCTGTTGTCCTGTAAACAAACCCGCTTCCGCCACCGGTAAAGCCTTCATTTTCATCAATCATGTAAATTGCTTCCAGTGCAGTTGAAAACTGATTGGTTTGAATTTCAAAAGTTTCTCCTCCATCGGTAGTGTGATAAATTTCCGGTCCACTGCTTACAGATATCCAACCTTCATCATCGGACACAAAAAACACATCGGAAAGGTCGGGGGTGCCGGGGATGTTGGCGCTGATGTCAGTCCAGCCGTATTGTTGCGCAAGTGAAGCGTGAAGGGTGAAGAGTGATGCGAAAAGGAGGATGCAGGATTTTTTCATTTTGCGTTTTTTTCACCACAATAGGCACATAGAACACATAGATTTCACAATAGGATCTCTATGTGTATTCCTATTGTGCCCCATGTGTCTATGTGGTTAATTATCATATCTTGATTATCTTTTTCACAATTATTTGGTTATCAAATGATATCCTCACAAAATAGATCCCATCTGACAGGTGGCTGATGTCAAGTTGCGGGTTACGGGTTACGGGATACGGGTTAAAGCACTCAGCAACCTTTCCATAGATATCAACCACCTCCAGTTTGGATATTGAGTTTTGGGATTTGGAGTTTATTTGGGTATTGGAGTTTGTAATATGGATTTTACCATGGGTGGGGTTGGGATACAGCATTATCTCCGGCAACATTAATTCGCTCAAGGCATTGCTGATATTCACTGTTACCGTCCAATCTTTGACCGTTTGTCCATTTTCGGAAGTGACCGAGTATACGAAGGGATTGGTCAAATCCTGCAGGGTTCCCCCGGGCGGCTCGATGGTAGCTGCCGGCGAGATGAAGATCTCAGGGATCAGTTGGGTCAGGTCGGTGCCCTGTTCTACGATCACATGGATGGTTTGTTGATTTGGGTCGATCACACTTGGCATTACCTGTTGATCAACCACAAAATCCAGGATGTCGGCACCGCCGGCAGGGAATCCATCAAGCAGGCCGTATTTATACAGTACTCCATTTGTGCCAATAGCATAAGCTTTATGTGCATCAACAGCAAAAACATCAACCAGGAATTCATCCCCAATATGATCTATCATCCAGTGAACAGTATCGGCTGAAGCCTGGGAAGTGGAATAGATATCTCCCCTGGCCGTGACCACCCACAAAGAATCTTTGTTAAGTGCATATAACCCGTAGAACAGATTTTCTTCATCCTCATAAAGGACCGTACCTGCGATTCCATTTATTCTGACTATTTGATCCGAAGTAACATACCAGCCCAACTCATTTGTCAAATATTGCGCATCATTATTCGAAGGCCAATAAAGCGCACTGCCGTGGTAATCCCAACTGGTTCCGTCCCATGAGGCTGTACCTCCGAAACCACCAAATGCCATACCGAAATTTTCTGATTCAGGAAAACAAAGTGCATACCAGGTTACGCTGCCAACATCAAACCATTCCACTCCTTCCGGGGAGATCTTAGCGATTTTGGCTTCCATCCCACTGACAAATCCTACATCTCCGCTGGGTGGAAATTCAATATCCCGGATGGGGCTCTGGGCAAAACCAAACCATTCCCAGTTCTGGCCACCGTCGGTGGTTTTCATGATATGGCGGTCATTGTCTCCCGAGTAGCCGAGAAGGGGTGTCAGCATATGAATAGCCTGGTTTGGCCCCATGGTTTCCTGGACCTCCCAGGTTTCCCCTCCATCAGTTGTATGATATATTTCTTCATATTCATAACCGTTCGTTATCCAGCCTTCATCCCCGAAAAACTGTAAGTCGGTGAAACTGCCTCCCGCTGCATTACCCACCCTGTATAGGTTTTCGCTAATATCCATCCAACCATATGCACGTGTATAGTGTGCATTAAAATCACAGGTTTCGTTGCTGGAAGAAAGGGTAATGGCATGATTGTAGGGATCCATTCCTGCGTATTTATGAAAAGCAACAATCTGGTATTGCCCATCGGGAAGGTTCGAAAACTCATAAGATCCGTTGAGGTTGGTATTTGATTTAGCATTAATCGGACCTTTCAAACTGATTTGAACCCCGGGAAAGGGATTCCCATCCAGTAATACCTGGCCAGAGATGGTATTATCAGGAAGTTGGTTGTTATCCGTTCGAACTGGCCAAACCAGCAGGCTTGTAAGTTTACTGTAGATCCAATTGCTTCCTTCGCCATTAATCCCATAATTAATGTTTACCATCCAGGCTTCTTCCTTATTGTTGTTGATGGTCGATGAGGTCCAGTATCCGGAGCCGGCATTAATAAAAGGATGATATTCCGGTAGCATGGGCCATTTTTGGCTGTAATCGATAAGACTGTGCATTTCATTCCTGTTTGGCAAGCGCCAATCGCTATATCCCAGGTAGTTCTCATTATTCAGCAATTTTATGTAGCCAAGGGCAGTTTCCCACCTTACCATGCCGTCAATTTCAGTCCACCCGGTGGTGTCGAATTCAGGATCCCTGGTGTACATCAGGTTAGCGTCCCGGGTCCACATAAGACCTGTTAGCCTGTCTGTGACAGAGCCATCAATATTGTCAACCAGCCTGGGGCAGGGCCATTCGGATCCAATTTTATCGTCTCCGTCATCGCCTTCGTAAAAGGTATATTTTTGTCCCGACCGAGGCAGTTTTATCAATCCTTGTTCGGCTGATGTTCTCACGGGCAGCAAGAAGTACCTTTCACTTACCCAGTCAGCTTTCCAGTTTTTACTCGACCAGTCGACCTCTCCTGCAGGATGGATCAGGTTCTCGTGGATATAATATTCTTTAATTACCAACATAAGGGCGAATCCCCTGAATTGATCGGAGGTGGTTGAAGACCAATACATATTTTTCAGGTTGGTAAAGGGATTGTCTTCAGGAAAGATGGTAGTGCCCACTTCGAGATTTATTAGGGACTTCAATTCATTGATGTTCGGCACGCGCCAGTCGTTATAACCCAGGTAATTATCTTCATTTAGCTTTAACACATATGCCGTGGCTGTTTTCCAGTCGATGTCACCATCACCAACGGTACGGTACTGGTCGAAGTCGGGATCTTTGGTGGCAATCAAGTTTCCATCGGTTACCCACATCAACCCGGTGAAACCATCCGTTGCCGAACCGTTGCCATGGTCGGTGAACCGGTTTTCAGGGATTGGAATGCCCACCTGCAGGTCGCCGTCGTCGCCCGGATAATAGCTGGTGATCTGGCCGGTGGCGGGGAGCTGGATGGTACCTTGCTGCGCCTGTGAAGCGTGAAGGGTGAAGAGTGAAACGAATACTAAGAGTGAGATGTGAAATGTGAAGGGTGAAGAGAATTTTTGATGTTTTGGTTTCATGGCTAACTTATTTTATAAAACGCGGATGACGCTGATCTTAACGGATGATCACGGATTACTTTATCCGCATAAATCCGCTTAATCCGTTTCATCCGAGTTCTATTACATTTTGACTACTTTTTTCACAATCATTTGATCTTCAAGGTAAAATCAAAACTCATAATTCAAAATTGTTTTTGACAGGATGCGGTTCAGGTTGCTCATGAACACAAGCGGTGTTTTGGGCATTCCTGAAGGGTCATAGCCGCTGGGAATGATCTGTTGAAGCCCGCTAACCTTGTCAAGCAGATCATAAAAGTTATCCGGAATCATGAAGGATGCCCGTAGCTTATTCTGACATAAACCTTTAACGGTTTGTATATCTGCCTCCTTCAAACCAAGCAAACCCGCTGCCATCTGTGAAAGCATATGATCCGTTACCGGTTCCTGTAACACCGGCCTCACAAAAGAAGTCCCCTCATTGCCTGCTCCCCGTAACAGGTTGAAAACCATTATCCCGGCAAGGACATCCACAGGTATGACCTGGAAACGGAACTTGAAATAACAGCCTGTTTTGAGGAACATGTCGAGAATAAGCCATATGGAATAATGCCTGGGACAAAGGCCTTTATCTTCTGAGCCCAGTACCAGCGGCACATCATAAATACACCCGTTCAATCCGTTCCTGAAAGCGTTTTCAAGTACCCTACCGGCGACCCATTTAAAACCGGCATAACCCGATTGCCAGGCATTGGTATTTACAGCCTTGAAATCAGAGTCTTCTGTAAAGAAATTGGCATTGAAGGAAGAGGTGTAGTGCAGGCTTTTAGGTGATTTCCTGTCACCGCAGAATTCGATCATCCGTTCCAGTTCCGGTATCCATATCCTTCTGAAATGCTCATACGGAAGGTGGTACATGGGTGTCATGGCAAGGTGTAATACCCGTCCTGTCTCTTTTACCAACCTTTTGTATGTTCTGTAGGTGAGCCCGAAGTGTTTCCTGGTGACATCCCCTGTGAGTATCTCGAAATTGCCGCTTTTGAAGGATTCCAGTTCCCAATTGGCAAATGAAGCATGCATCTTTTCCTCAGCTTCCCTTTTTGAGTTGGCCCTCAGCAGTAGAAAAACAGGGCCATTCCATTCTTTCTGCAGCTCTTTGATCAGGTGGCAGCCCACGAAGGAGCTCGCGCCTGTTAGCAATATGCCCTCCGGTAAGATTGATGTTGGCGCTGAAGTGAAATCCCATTTTTTTGTTATGAGTTTCTCTTTTCTGATGTCTTGCAGTTTTTCTGTCATCAAAATGTCTTTGCAGTTGTGATCTGATTGGCATTGTGCAACTAATCCCGTGAAGACCTGGCACTTATAATGATTTATCCAAAATTAGGGAGGGAAAAGGGAGAAGGCAATTATCAGGGGTTACAAGAACACTCAGCGCACCTTACAAAAACACTCACAGATTTAAGAATCAGGAATCTTCTTGTCTTTTGATCTTCAGAATAAAATCCATACCTTCCGAGGTTAATTTCCTACTGCCTACTGCCTACTGCCTACTGCCTACTGCCTACTGCCTACTGCCTACTGCCTACT
>CAZXWD010000062.1:0-18514 GCA_964644135.1 uncultured Bacteroidales bacterium
AGTTGAAAGCCCCGGGTCATAAGTCACTGGCAACATCCATCACCAGGGAGCGTCTTGAGGCCCTCAATAAAAAGCTGAAGAAGAATGTAACACTGGAGGTAATCGACCTGAAAACAGAAGAGGGGATGTCATTGGGGACGAGGGTCAGGATCGGGATCCCTATAACATAAGATGTAATTAATGCTGATTACCTGATGATGCGCCTGGCAATTATATTTTTTTTAATCTCAGTTTTGCACATAGCTGCAAGCGCTTCAGACTATTTATCTAAACTTGATTCCCTCGAAACAGCCCTGGAGGAGGCAAAAGGACTTAAAAAGGCCGGTATCCTTTATGAACTGGCCAACCATACCGCTCCCTGGGATAGTACGCTGTGCAAAAAATACATCGAGCAGCAAAAAGAATTACTGGTTGCATCAAAAAACCCGCTATTGATGGGTAACCTCGATCAAAGCCTGGGTGATTACCACTATTACCGTGACGAATATTCAGAGGCAATAGAATACTATAACAGAAGCATAGACAAATTCGTCGAAGCAAAAGCATTTACCAGGGCCGGACTCAGTTATTTCAAAGTCATAGTGATCCTGAATAATACAGGAAACACCGAGAAGGCTATGATGTACCTCCAGCTTATGCTTGAAATGATGGAAAAAGGGGTGGATAGATTCTGGCTGACAGGGGGATATTATGCAATGGGTTTTTTCAACAACAACGTGATAGGTGATTATGAAGCGTCGAAAAAACATCTTCGCAAGGCCATTCAACTTGCTGAAGAAATAAACATTTCATCCACCATTATGGGAGGATTGTATGCCTCTTATGCCCTGGCATGCTTCAAGTTGGGACAACATGACAGTACATTTCTTATCAACAGGAGAGTATTGGATCTCTTTGATGAGGATAGGCTTGATGGCATGATAATGAAGACACAGGTACTGCATGAAACCGGCACCTATTATTACAGTATCAAAGAATATGACAGTGCTGTCAGTTATTTTGCTGAGGCACAAAGCAGGGCAAAAGAAATGACCTCGCTTTTTATGCTTAACCGCAATAGCCTCTATACAGGGAGGGTATATTATAAACTGGGTGATCTGGATCGAGCGGAAAGGTACCTGAATAATTCCATTCATTATGGGTTGATGTCAGATTCATTGAAACAGGCATTTCTGAAGCCCGAATACAGACAGGTACCTTATCATGCCTGGGATATTATGATGAAGACAATGACCCCCAGGATGACGGCCCAGCAAACCAATTATTATCTCAGGTCTGCATACGGACTTCTGTCATCAATATATGAGGAGAAGGGAGATTTTGAAAGATCCCTGGTGTTTCTCAAAAAGAAATACCAGGCAGACCTGGTATCCAGAAAACTGGAGGAAAGCAAAGCATTACTGGGGATCCAGCTCACCTATGAATCGGACAAAAAAGACCGGCAGATCACGCTGCTTTCACAACAAAATGAACTCAGCGAATTCAGGGTAAGACAAAGCAATTACTCTTTATATGGATTGATCGGTCTTGTTATCATCATCAGTATGCTGGCCTATCTTTTCATCAGGCAAAACAAGTTGAAAACCGAACAACGAAACACAGTACTGGAGCAAAAGCTTCTCAGGTCCCAAATGAACCCCCATTTTATATTCAATGCCCTTTCAAATATTTCAAACCTGATCGACAAAAATGATAACAAGACAGCCTCAACTTACCTGTCAAAATTTGCCAGTCTTGTCCGTCATATCCTGGAAAGTACCCGAAGCGATTTCATTGAACTTGATGAGGAGATCATTAACCTGGAAAATTACCTTGCACTGCAAAAGCTGCGTTTTGATAAGAAGTTTGATTACAAGATCGAGGTAGACAAGGACATTAATGCTAAAGAAGTTTCCATTCCATCTATGCTGATCCAGCCTTTTGTTGAGAACTCGATTGAACATGGCATCAAGCCAAAGGAAGCTACGGGGCACATTGAAATCAGACTTTCTAGGGAAAACGGGTTCCTGAACTGCGAGATCAACGACGATGGCATCGGCAGGAAAAAATCAATGGAGCTCCGTCCTAAAACCCACCGTTCCCTGGCAACTTCAATTACCAGGGAACGCCTCGATGCCCTTAACAGGAAGTTTAAGAAAAAAGTGGCGCTTGAGATAACTGATCTTGAATCGGAATTGGGAACACCCTTAGGGACGAGGGTTAATATTTTGTTACCAACAACCTTGTAAATTCTGCTAGAGTTTTTCAAACAGCTCCATCAGTCTCTCCCTCTTTCTCGATGAAACAGGGACACGACTATTATCTGACATCACAAGATATCCACCGTCGGCTTTTTCAAACCGGGCGATCCGCTCCAAATTCACCAGGTGGGATTTATGGGCCCTGAAAAACCCGAAGTCACCCAGCATGTCATCATAATCCTTGAGTTGTCTTGATACCATTATTTTTTTATTGTCGGGGAAGTGAAAGATTGTGTAATTGCTGTCTGACTCGGCATGAATGATATCAGTTGTATTGATAAGGTGAATGTTCTCGGCATCTTTCAGCACTATCTTCTTTGACTGTCCGGGCTGCAGGTTACTTTTCAAAGCAGTAAGCTGACTTTGAAGGTTTCGCTTGATCTGTTCACCGGCCTTTTCCACCGCCTGAACCAGTTCATCCGGATCGATGGGCTTGAGCAGGTAATCTACAGCACTCATCCGGAAGGCCTTAACGGCGTACTCTTCATAAGCAGTTACAAAAATTACTTTGAAATCGATTGACTCGAAATGGTTAAGGAGGTCGAACCCGGTACCGTCGTTCATTTTGATATCCAGAAAGATCAGGTCAGGGAGCCGGTTCCTTATGGCTGAAATGCCTGTCCTAACACCATCTGCCTCTCCAATAATCTGAACATCAGGGCAATACTTAGTAACACTGTTATGAAGCTTTTCCCTGTTGTTGGCTTCGTCGTCAATTATCAGGGCCCTTAGCATGAGGATGTTTTGGACTAAATTAGTCAACCCCGGGGAAAATCACAAATTCGAAAATCCAAAAAACAAATAAATTCCTTATCACAGGGACCAAATTGTACATATTTTACCCGTTCAAGTAAACCAAATACGAAGACGATTGATCTCTCTTTTTCCTGTTCTTATCAAAAACCATTAACTTCCCCATAAATTCGATTTTATATGGAAACTAAGGAAAATAAAAAACCAGGTGTTGTAAAAAGGATATTCAGGCCAATGGTGACAGGGGCTTTGACCATTTTTCCGCTGGTAGTCACTTTATTGGTTATTATCTGGCTGGTGCAATTTTTAGAAGGTTACCTCGGCCCCGGAAGCAATTTTGGAAAGTTGCTCGAGTCAATCGGCCTTAATTTCGTCACAAGTAAATTGTTTGCCTATTTCATCGGGCTGGTTCTGGCCCTGGCGCTGATCTACCTTTTTGGCCTTATGGTTGAAATAGGCCTGAGGAACCGGTGGAACAGCTTTACCGACAGGGTAATGAACAGGATACCGGTTGTAAAGACCATCTATGATGCTGCCAGGAAACTGATAAAACTGCTCGACAATAAGGACAGCCCGGAACTTAAAGCCATGGTTCCCGTTATGTGCTATTTTGGTGGTAAGGGAGGCACTGCAGTGCTGGCTTTACTCACTTCACGCGAGAAGATTGCGATAAACGGACATGAATATTACAGTGTAATGATACCCTCTTCACCGGTCCCGATTGGGGGCGCCATACTTTATGTCCCCGTAGGCTGGGTGGAGTTTGTTGATATGGGTATCGACGGACTGATCAACGTCTATGTTTCAATGGGGGTTACCGGACCCGACCTCTTGCGAAAAAAAGAAAATTCTCCCTAAAAGCCATAAAAGAGAACGAAAGGTATGGATAACAAATTAAACACTAAACACTAAAAATTAAACATTAAACACTATTCATTATTTACTATTTTCTATCCGAATAATTTGTCATTACTTTTGCAGTTAATACTGTGCCATGAACAAACTTGCCAGGTCTATACTGAAATACCGCTGGTTGATCATCATTTTTGTAGCTGTCCTGACGGGCTTCCTGGGGTACCAGATCCGCTACATCCAGATTAATTCCGACGTGATCAGCACACTGCCCGATGATGATCCGGACGCACTGTTGTTTAAAAAGATAGGGGAGGAGTTCGGTGGGAACAAGATCGGTATGGTAATACTCGAAGCGGACGATATTTTTACTAATGAATCCCTGGGCCATATCGCACAACTTACCGATACGATCTCTTCAATTGAAGGTGTTTCAGGCGTCACAAGCATGACCAGTATCCTCGATATCCGGGGTGATGAATTTGGCTTCGAGGTCAGCGAACTGGTAAATGAATATGAGCTTCCTTACTCTGATGAAGAACTGGAAAAGCTCAGGGAACGCGTGATGTCGAAAGACCGGTACAGGGGCAATATCGTTTCGTCCGATGGCACTGCAGCCCTTGTAATGTTTACAGTACTCGACGATTATGACATAAAAGAGGTTGGAAGGATGGTGATCAATAAGTCAGAATCCATCGGACTTCCCGAAAAGCTCTATTTTGCAGGGCTGCCCATGATGGTTACTGCAATTGCCGAGCTGGTTTCATCCGATCTCATCAAATTGATCCCTATTGCCTTTATCCTGATAACACTTGTTTTACTGCTCAATTTCGGGACTTTCAGGGGGGTTTTCCTGCCGCTTCTGGCTTCGGCCATTGCCATAACCTGGACGCTGGGATTTATGGCTCTTTTCGGTTTCGAAATGACCATGGTGACCAATAACATCCCCATTATCCTGCTTGCAGTCGGAAGCGCATATACCATACACGTCATCAATAAGGTTAACCAGCTCAGGGAAAGGTATTATCACAGGGCGATCATTGTTGCTGTAGCTTATATCTTCATTCCTGTTCTGCTCACTGCTCTTACAACCATAGCCGGATTTATTTCCTTTGTTTTCGAGGCATACCTGGGGATGATAAAGGATTTCGGCGTTTTTACAGCCGTAGGCACTTTTTTTTCCGCATTGCTTGCCCTCTTCTTTGTGCCTGCACTCCTGTACGTGATCTCACCGGCGAAGGTCAGGAGGAGCGATTATGGGGAATCAGGTCGCAGCTCTATATATCTTGAACGGTTGCTGATACCCCTGAAAAATCTTTTGCTCAAACACCCGAAATACATTCTCACCACATGGAGTGCGTTGGTAATTATAAGTATCGGTGGGATCTTTCTTATTGAGAGAAATGTAGACATAAAAGATTACTTTAAGCATGACAGCATGGCCCGCCAGGCTGAAGAGATCATGATAGAAAAGTTTGGTGGATCGAAAGCAATATTCATCCTGTTTGAAGCCGATATGCAGGAACCTTCAACCCTCAAGACAATGATGCGTACCATTGATTATATCAAGCAGGACCCTAATGTCTTGAATGCGCAGTCGGTCGGGGAATTGATTGCCGATCTTTATGAAGCACTGGGGGAGGAGCGGGAAATACCTGATGACAGGGCAGCGATTGAGCAGCTCTGGTTCTTTATCGATGGGAACCCAATGCTCGAAAGATTAGTTTCTGAAGATTTGCAGGAAGGGATAATCATTTCAAAATTTGCTTCATCCGATAACCAGGCCAAAGAGGAATTTGCCAATGGGCTTGAAAAATTTCTCGATGAAAATTCATGTGATGATTGCCAGATACAACTTACAGGGATGCCTTTCATCGACTTAAAGATGAATGCAAGCCTGCTGAAAAGCCAGATGAGAAGCCTTACACTTGCCATTATCGCTTTGCTCATTCTCGTAGGGGTAATGCTTCGTTCTTTTGCTACCGGCGCCATTGCAACCTTTCCTGTAATCGCCACCATAGTCATATTATTCGGACTGATGGGATATACAGGTATCCCGCTCAATGTTGCAACCGTCCTGGTGGCCAGTGTTGCCCTTGGTATAGGAGTGGATTATTCGATCCATATCATCTCCTATTTTGACTACTCATTTATACTTACCACCAACTTTAAGGAAGCCCTTGAACGTACAATCATGGTGACAGGAAAAGCAATCATTATCAACGTTGTATCTGTGAGTTTGGGTTTCCTGGTGCTTGTTTTCTCGGATATGGTCCCGCTCCAGTATTTCGGAATACTTATGGCTTTCAGTATGGTGGGGTCCGGTCTTGCCTCAATGACATTGCTACCTGTCATATTGATCCTTGTCAAAAGGAAAAGGCTTTCACTGAACAATGAGGAATGATTTTTGATGAAGGGTTAATAAACATTGAAAATAACTGAATTCATGAAATTTGTTATCAACCTGATCTCAATAATAGTTTTTATCTCACTTGTTTTTACCGGTATTGCCAGGGCGCAAGACGGGGCTGCCTTGCTCGAAAAAATGGATAAGGTGATGTTCTCATCGGAAGACAAGCAGGGAAAAGTCACCATGATACTTACCAATAAGCGCGAGAAAGAAAAGGTACGTGAAGCGGTTATGATGCAAAAAGGGACTGAGAAAAGGCTTTATCGCTATACAGCCCCCGAATCGCAGGCCGGCATTGCCACTCTTTCGCTGCCCGATGGTGTAATGTGGATGTACATGCCCGCTCTTGGAAAGCCCAGGAAAATATCGATCATGGCAAAGACCGGCGCCTTTAACAACACTGATTTTTCCTACGAGGATATGGCCACAACGCCTTATTCCGAAAGGTATATGCCAACACTTCTTGAAACCAGGCCTGATGCTTACGTTCTCGAACTGGTGCCAAAAGATGAGAACTCCCAGTATTCAAAGATCACAGTTAAGCTGAACAAGGAGCATTATTATCCTGAATTGATGGAGTACTATGACCAGCGGGGGGAGAAATTCAAGGAAGCTGAATATGAGTTCGAAAAGATAGGAAAGTACTGGAATGCATCAAAGGTTGTAATGACCGATCTTCAGAAGGAGCATTCAACAACCATTCTGCTTGACGATGTAAAGTTCGATCAGGGCATTCCTGAAGAGGTTTTTACTGTGGAGAGCCTGGCCCCGGAAGAAAATTAGGGACGATGTCCTTAAGAAAAAGGGACGTCGTCCCTCAGAAATACAGACGTCGTCTCTTTATAACTTAACACTCAGCCCGAAACTTCCTCCGGAAAAGGCTAATCCTCCGCCAAACTCGAGGTTGAGCCCCCATCTATCATTCCAGTACCAACGCCCACCAACCTGGGCGCCAAGTTGAAGGCCCGAGGTGAAATTTGATGTCAGTCCGACTGCAAAACCTATATTAAGCCCTGCATAAAAATCCCAGTTCTGCGGGATATTGAGCAATGTGTTAAAATGGTAATCTCCCCTTCCTGCAATTGATAGCCAATCCATCCCATTAAGGTCAAAAGCAATTTGAGGACCTACTGTGATGTCCTTATGTACACCAAAGTCCAGTCCCGCATAAACCGGAAGATCACTACCGAAACCTACCCCAAAATTAAATTGTTTGCCCCCTTTTCCTATTGGGCTTTGGGCAAAAGATGATACGGCAAAAACTGCCACCAGGGAGATAATAAGTGCTAATTTTCTCATTTCCAATAAGATTATTTATACATATAATTTAAATGTGGAGACATAAAGGTAATCTAATTATTTAGGTTGTTTTTTATAAGTAGGGACGACGTCTCAAATTATATGGGACATCGTCCCTCCATACCTCCAAAAACCTGTTAAATTTGGCATGGTTGTTAAACTACGTATTTTCAGCGATTTATTTTCTTTTCTATTGTTATTTTGATATTCATAATAATATTTTTTCAGAAAAAGTTTAGTAAAAAATGAGACGTCGTCCCATAGGAAATGGAACATCGTCCCCAACCATTACCCCCCTATTTTGTTAATTCAACCATACACTTTAATACTAATATTTCTAAATCCCCGTTCTGACAATACTGTTTTATTAGCATGACAAAACGGATCATTCTTATTTCCATTCTTGTTGCGGCGTTTATCTGGACTTCAGCACAGGTGCCGAAGTACAGTAATGAATTCCTCGCAATAGGTGTTGGAGCAAGGGCGCAGGGAATGGGAAACGCCTTTATGGCTGCCGCAGATGATGTAACCGCCGGTTACTGGAACCCCGCAGGCCTGACCTCCATGTCATCCGATAAACAAATAGGTCTGATGCATTCGGAATACTTCGCCGGAGTGGCTAAGTACGATTATGTCTCATTTGCCATGAAACTGGATACAGCCAGTACCTTCGGGGCTTCTGTTATCCGGTTCGGTATAGACGATATCCCCAATACACTCGATCTCTACGACCAGGACGGAAATATCAACTACGACAGGATCACAAAGTTCTCCGCTGCCGATTATGCCATTATGTTCCACTATGCCCGTAAACTGAAAGTGCCCGGGCTCAGCGTAGGGGGGAATTTCAAGGTGATCTACCGCCAGATCGGCCCCTTTGCCAGGGCCTATGGTTTCGGGTTGGACGCAGGGATACAGTACAGAAAAGGAAAATGGGTTTTCGCAGGCATGGTCAGGGATGTAACGTCTACATTCAATGCATGGACTTTCTCGGTCACTGACCAGATGGAGGAGGTGTTCGAGGCAACAGGCAATGAGATCCCATCAAATTCGCTCGAAATAACCCTGCCAAGAATGTTCCTGGGGGTGGCAAGGAATTTCAAAATGGGCGATAAGTTCACAGCCCTCGTGGAAGCCGATCTGGACATTACCTTTGATGGCAAGCGAAATACCCTTCTTAAAAGTAATTTTGCCAGCATCGACCCGAGGATTGGCTTTGAATTCGGATTCAAGGGCTTTGCCTTTGTGCGAGGCGGGATAGGGAATTTCCAGCAGGAAATCGATTTTGGGAACGTTAAACAAACAACCTTCCAGCCCAACTTCGGTGTGGGGATCAGGATTAAGAAGATCGTTAGCATCGATTATGCCCTTACCGATATCGGTAACAGCTCGATTGCCCTCTATTCAAATATCTTTTCAGTACGCGTCGACCTGGGCCGTAAATATAATTAGCCTCTCTTTGTAGCAGCGCCTTGCTTATCTTTGCCTAAAATTTGAATTTATGAGCCAGAAATTCCCCAATGAGGATCTCTTCGGTACTTATACCTTTACTTTTGAAGAACTTGCACAGAGAGCGAAAAAGATCTGCTCCGTTATATCTCCCGGAACTTCCGAATGGAAAGGTATTGTAAAAAAACTCACCGGTTTCATCGATCTTACAACCCTTGAGGGTGATGATACAAATGAAAAGGTGAAGGCGCTTTGCGAAAAAGGGCAGCTCAGTAACGCCGGCTTGCCGGATGTTGCCGCAGTCTGCATCTACCCCTCGTTGCTGGATGAGGCTAAGAATGCTCTCCGGGGAACTGGTATCGCCCTGGCTTCTGTTGCCGGAGGATTTCCTTCGGGGCAGACCTTTGTCAGTGTTAAATGTGACGAAGTACAAAAAGCTGTCGGGAATGGTGCTGACGAGGTTGATGTGGTGATCAACAGGGGCATGATGCTGGAAGGAAGATACCAAGAGGTATTCAAGGAGGTCAGCAAAATGAAGGATGCCGCCGGCAAGGCACACCTTAAGGTTATAATTGAGATCTCCGAGCTTGGAAGCGTGGAACTGATCAGGAAAGCATCCGAAATTTGTCTTTCGGCAGGTGCGGATTTCATAAAGACTTCAACAGGGAAATCAAAGCACGGCGCCACACCTGAAGGTTTTCTCATTATGGCTGATACCGCGAAGGAGTACTATGAAAAATCCGGCAGAAAAGCAGGCATAAAGGCGGCAGGGGGAATAAGAAAGGTTGAGGATGCTCTCTGCTACTACGCACTTGTAAGGGAGACACTCGGCGAGGACTGGTTTTCAGCGGGTTTGTTCCGGATCGGGGCGAGCAGCCTGCTTGATTCAATAATTGATTGGGAGTGACCGGGAAACTGTTCTCCTGTTTTGCATTAACATTTCATTAACAGGCAAAGCCCCATACCTGCCTTACTTTTGCATCTTTAACAAGAACCTTGTGTTTATGAAGAAAATTATACCTGCTTTACTACTATTCTTTATCTTTTCAATCGGCACTGCCCAGACCACCCTTACCACGGCAACCGATTTTTCTGTAAAAGATATAGATGGAAACACGATCCATCTTTTCGAGATACTGGATGCAGGGAATTTTGCCTGCATCGATTTTTTCTCCTCAAGCTGTGGCCCCTGTGCTTATTATTCGCCTGAATTCCAGCTTTCTTATGAAGACTTTGGCGAGAACAGCGGGAATGTTCACCATTTCTCCATTTGCTGGGGAGATGATAACACCGGGGTTTCTTATTATCAGAACCAGCACGGCCTTACATTTCCTGCTGTGAGTGGTTTTGATGGAGGAGGGAACCAAGTCTACTGGGATTATGATATACAATCGTACCCCACAGTAATACTGATCCACCCCAACAGGACCATACTGGAGCAATATATATGGGAGCCTACCAGGGAAAACATCAATGATGCCATTATTGCAGCAGGGGGCACACTGGTTGGCGTTGAAGAATCAATGGCCGTGAAACAGGATCTTACCATTTTTCCCAATCCTGCATCCACAGGCAGTACCAATATTTCGCTCAATTTGAATGAAGCCTCTGTCATAAATGTGGAAATATTCAATCTTCTTGGAGAGAAAGTCCAGACATCAGGGGCCCTCGCAGCAAATTCAGGCAGTTTCAACTATACAGCCAATGTAGAAGATGTTCCGGGAGGTGTCTATTTTGTTACAGTAAAAAACAAAAGGGAAGTCCTGAGTACTTCCAGGCTTATTATTTCGCGATAAGGGTGTTTAATTTTATTAACTTGGCATTCGTTTTGTTTAATTATAATAAAAACTCAAAATGAAAGCCAGGATATTTTCCCTTTTCATCATTCTCGCCGCGATATCTTTTTTTGCTTCATGCGGGGAAGATGATCCCATAATCCAGGAAGATCCCAGGGACAGCTACCTGGGCGTCTGGAGTGTTAACGAAGATTGCCAGCGCCTGAACTACGATGTGAACATAACTTACGATCCGGATAACTCTTCACAGGTCCTTATCGAAAACTTTGCCAATCCGGGACCTGACTACGATCCGGTTACCGCCCTTGTGGTTGACGACAGGATCTTTGTGAGCCAGCAAACCGTGGGGGATAACTGGACAGTGAGCGGTGACGGGACACTCACAGATGGAAAGATAGAATGGGAATATGAATTGATAATAGGCGGCAACCTCTACCAGTGCTCTGCTACCTATTCGAAGTGATCATTCCTTGTCCTTCTCTTTTTCTTCCTCAACCTCAATTAATACCTCTGTTTCAAGCTCACTGAGGTTCACGATCACATTTTCGAATAGTTTGTCAAGCTTTTCAATGTGATAGGTGTAGTATCTGATGCTCTCTTCAAATTCTTCCCCTGTTACTTCATGCTTTTCAAGCACCTCTTCAAAATATTTCTTCGAATACCCGTCGATTGGTGTTCCCTTGTCTGCCATATATGAAACGGCACCTTCCACAAGGAAAAGGTCGGTTAGCAGGGGTTCCATCTTTTCCGGAGGGATAACCCTAGACTTATCGATATTCATTTGCTCAGTATTTTCCTCGTAGCAGGAAAAAAGCACAAATGGAAAAAGGAGTAAAAGGAACAGGGTTTTTCGCATCAGTTACCTACTTCTGAAATGAACTTTATTCTCATCAGCCTTATTTCTTCTTCAGTGAATTCGTCACTTCCGAGCTCTTCCAGCGCCACTTCCACTGAATCAGATTCGGCTTCACTGAAATAGTCGATGATCTCTTCCTGGTGGTACTCATCAACATATTCGTTTATGTAATAAGATATATCAAGCTTGGTCCCGGATGCGACAATCCGCTCTATTTCGCTGAGGAGCTCGCCCACAGTGAGGCTTTTAGCAGTGGCTATGTCTTCCAGGGTCCTTTTTCTGTCTATGTTCTGGATGATATAGACTTTAAGGCCTGATTTATTGACCACCGATTTGACCACCATATCGTTAGGCCTGATTATATCGTTTTCGTCAACGTATTGCTGGATAAGTTTCAGGAAAGGCTCGCCATATTTTTCCGCCTTGCCGGTCCCTACACCGGTGATCTGCATCAGCTCCTCTTTTGTGACGGGATACTGGATCGACATATCTTCGAGTGAGGGATCCTGGAAAATGACAAATGGTGGCAGGTTCTCTTTCTTTGAGATGTCTTTTCTCAGGTCTTTCAATAGTGCAAAAAGTGCTTTGTCGGCGGTACTTATCTTCTGTGCACCGTCGGTCATTTCATCATCATCAGCATTATCGTAGTCGTGGTCCTGGACAAGCATTACTGAGTATGGTTTTTCAAGGAACTTATGGCCTTCCTTGCTCACTTTTAAGAGGCCATAGTTCTCTATGTCCTTTACAATGAGTTTTTGGATCAGGGCCTGTCGGATAACGGCATTCCAGAATTTTTCATCTTCATTGCTGCCCTTTCCGAATACATCAAGCTGATTGTGCTTGTATGATTTTACGCTTGTGGTGGCCTTACCGTTGAGGATACTTACCAAATGCTTGGCTTTGAACTGTTGCTTAACGGCAAGAACGGCTTCGATAGCCAGTTTAATATGCTCCTTGCCCTCGAATTTTTGCTTCGGATGCAGGCAGTTGTCGCAAGCCCCGCAGTTTTCTTTCGAATACTCCTCGCCAAAATAATGTAGCAGCAGTTTATGCCTGCAGACAGATGACTCGGCATATGCAACGGTTTCCTGAAGCAGCTCCCTGGCGATTTCCTGTTCAGCTACAGGTTTTCCTTTCAGGAATTTCTCCAGTTTCTGGATGTCGTCGTAACTATAAAAGCAGATGCAGTTGCCCTCGCCATCGTCCCTGCCTGCCCGGCCTGTTTCCTGGTAATAGCTTTCGAGGCTCTTGGGCATGTCGTGGTGGATAACGTACCTGATATCCGGTTTATCTATACCCATCCCGAAAGCTATTGTGGCAACGATCACATCTACCTCTTCCATAAGGAACTTATCCTGGTTTCTCTTACGGGTTGAAGAATCGAGCCCGGCATGATAGGGAAGGGCTTTTATTCCATTTACGTTCAAACTTTCGGCCAGCTCTTCCACCTTCTTCCGGCTCATGCAATATACAATGCCCGATTTACCGGTGTTTCCCCTGATATATTTTATTATATCCTTGATGACATTCCTGGTCTTGGGCCTGATCTCATAGTAAAGGTTTGGCCTGTCGAACGAAGACTTGAAGATGGTGGAATTGGGGATATGTAGGTTTTTGATGATGTCTTGCTGGACCTTGGGAGTGGCTGTCGCGGTCAGCGCGATTATTGGCACATCCTGGCCGATCGTATCAATTATCGGTCTGATCCGCCGGTATTCGGGGCGGAAGTCATGACCCCATTCCGAAATACAATGAGCTTCATCAACAGCATAAAAGGATATGTTAATGCTTCTCAGAAACTCTACATTATCTTCTTTGGTCAGCGATTCGGGAGCAACATATAGCAGTTTCGTATGCTGTTCCAGCAGGTCTTTCTTTACCTCTTTAAGTTCGGCCTTGCTCAGGGAGGAATTCATGAAGTGTGCCACACCATGGTCGGTCCCGAAGTTACGGATGTTGTCCACCTGGTTTTTCATGAGAGCAATAAGAGGTGAGATGATAATTGCCGTCCCCTCGCACATCAGTGCCGGAAGCTGGTAGCACATCGACTTCCCGCCCCCGGTCGGCATGATCACGAATGTGTCCTTCTTTGATAAAAGATGGCTTATGATCTCTTCCTGGTTTCCCTTGAAGGAATCAAAACCAAAAACTTTTTTCAGGACATCATGCGTGGTTAGGGCATCTTGAACGATCATAAATACGCAATCTTAATTTAGGTATCTTTGTACTTAACAGAAACTATTAGTTTTTTCGTTTGATTTTTGGATAGTTATTTTTAAAGATAATCAATCCTGAATGAATAACCGTTTATGTTTCAATAAAATTAATAAAAATTTATTGCGATAAATCCTATTATAAATTTATAAAAATTGTTGTGAAGTCACCAGAGGAAATAAAAAAGATTGGTATCTCCACTATAAACACAGAGATAGAAGCGGTTAAAAACCTGGTCGGTTCGATAAACAACGACTTTGCTGATACTGTGCAGGAAATACTGGGCCTGGAGGGCAGGGTGGTCATAACCGGCATTGGCAAAAGCGCCGTCATCGCCAGCAAGATCGTATCTACCTTCAATTCAACAGGTACACCTTCAATATTCATGCATGCTGCCGATGCTATTCACGGTGATCTCGGGATCATGAAGAAGGAAGATTTGGTTATTTGCCTTTCCAAAAGCGGGGAAACACCGGAGATAAAGATCCTGGTGCCGCTGCTCAAGCAAAGGGGCAGTAAGCTGGTGGCAATAGTGGGCAACAGGGATTCATACCTGGCACAGAAGGCCGATTTTGTGCTCGATACCACAGTGCCCAAAGAGGCTTGCCCCAATAACCTTGCCCCAACGAGCAGTACAACGGCACAATTAATAATGGGAGATGCCCTGGCAGTGGCATTGCTCGAATGCAGGGGTTTTTCATCCGGTGATTTTGCAAAGTTGCACCCGGGTGGCGCCCTCGGTAAGAAACTCTATTTAAGGGTTATGGACATTTATGTGCAGAATGAGACACCCATAGTAGGCCCTGACGACAGTATCAGGAAAGTGATCATCGAAATATCTGAAAAAAGACTGGGAGCCACAGCAGTGCTGGAGGATACCAGGCTTCTGGGCATTATTACCGACGGAGACCTGAGGAGGATGCTTGAGAAATATGAAAACATCGAGAATATCAGGGCGAAGGACATAATGACCGTGAATCCAAAGACTATTGATGAGGAAAGGTTGGTTGTCAATGCCCTGGACCTTATGCGGTCGAATAACATCACCCAGTTGCCGGTCTTGAAACAGGGGAAATATGCCGGAGTGATCCATCTCCACGATATCCTCAGAGAGGGTATTTTATAGTTGTCTTTACTTTATTGCAGACCTATCTTTGCTGTTAAGCTGCTTGCTGATGCAACTTATTTCTGTTAAACAAGTCTGAACAACAGAACAATAACCGGATTCGTTCAATAATAATACCGTAATTGCTCGTTTAGTGAACTGAAAATGCACCACACCCGCAACATATTGAGAATAGTGATCATGCTCTTGCTGATGGCTGCAGGTGGTGCTATGAATGCCCAGTATACCAAAATATCCGGCAGAGTGACGGATGGCACTACAGGCGGGCCGGTGCCTTTCGCAAGTGTTTATTTTGAAGGCACTTCCATAGGTGTGGCAACTGACGAAAACGGGGAATTCACACTTGAAACGGCTTTCCCCGGCGACTCCATCACGGTGAGCACACTGGGTTACCGTACCGAGAAAATCAAGATCGTAAGGGGGAAAAACCAGGATATCAATATTAAGCTTTATGAAAATACTGTGAATCTCCGGGAGTTTGTCGTTGTTCCTGAGGAAGACCTGATAGAGCTCATGATGGGATGGATCAGGAGGAATAAAAAGGTGAACGACGCAAAGAACCTGCTTGATCATTACCAATACGAGGTATACAGCAAGGTCCAGGCCGACCTGAATAACTTCTCAGACGATTTCCTGGATCGAAAGGTGTTTAAACCATTCAGTTTTGTCCGGGATTATGTTGATACTTCCGAAGTGAACCGGAAAGCGTACCTTCCTGTTTTTCTGTCTGAGTCAGTTTCAGATTATTTCTACAGGAAGGAGCCTGTTGCAGAAAAAGAGGTGATCAAGGCGAACAAAGTTTCAGGCATTGAGAATGAGAGTATCACCCAGTTCCTTGGCAGTGTCTACCAGAGCGTTAATCCGTATGACAATTTCATCTTCATTTTCGACAAGAATTTTGTCAGTCCGCTGGCCGATTTCGGCGACATTTATTATACCTATAATATTGTCGACACCCTCTGGGTTGATAACAGGTGGTGCTTTGAGGTGACTTTCAGCCCAAAGAGAAAGCAGGCGCTGCTTTTCAGCGGCAGCATGTGGATCAACGATACCACGTTCGCCGTTAAGAAAATAAAAATGCGGATGACGGAATATGCCAACCTGAATTTCGTGAGCGACCTCGTTGTGGAGCAGGATTACCAGCTTTACGATAACCGATACTGGATGGTGAAGAGGGATTATATGCTGGCCGACCTGAACCCTCTCGAGGAGTGGGAATCGACAGTCGGTTTCTTCATTCACCGCACATCCCGTTTCAATGATTTCAGGTTCAATGTGCCTATGCAGGATGAGTTCTATTCAGGTATTGTAGATGTGACAATCGCTGATGAAGCCCGGGAGATGCCGGAAGTTTTCTGGCAGCAGCGAAGGCCTGAGCTTTTGTCAAGGAAGGAGCAGGGTGTCTACAATATGATCGATTCGATAAAGTCGATGCCGGTGTTCCGCACCTACCTGGACGTGATCTTTACCATTACTACCGGTTACTACCAGACGAAATACTTTGAGATTGGCCCGTATTACAAGATGTTAAGCTTCAACCAGATCGAAGGTCCGCGTGTACGGCTCGGAGGCCGCACAACCAAAGATTTCAATGAAAATATGCGCTTCGACGGATATCTTGCCTATGGCTTCAAGGACCGCAGGTTCAAGTACGGGGCAGGCGCAACTTTTTTTACCTCCAGGATTCCCCGGAGGACTATCAACGCAAGCTTTTCGCACGATATGGAACAGCTCGGGCAAAGTGCCGATGCTTTTGCCGAGGATAATTTCTTTGCGGCATTCTTCAGGAGAAGCCCGGCAGATAAGCTGACTTTCGTCAAAAACTACGAAGTAAACTACGACCATGAGTGGTTCCAGGGCTTTTCAAGCTCCATCGGCATTGTGCACAGGGATATGTTCCCGCTTAACGATACCAGGTTCATCATTTACAGGGGTGAGGATGTGATACTTGAGAATTCCCTTATTTCTACGGAAATACAGGTTGGAACAAGGTTTGCCTATAACGAAAAATACGTGGAAGGCAAGTTCAACAGGGTGAGCATCGGTACGAGGTATCCTGTTCTCGAGGTGACATATGGCTACGGGGTGCCGGGCCTGCTGGGTGGCGAGTTTGAATACCATAAGCTCGACTTCCGGATCAAGCACTGGTTCCCGGTTTTTTCGATCGGTTGGTCGAAATATGTGTTCGAGACCGGCAAGATCTGGGGTAAGCTGCCATACCCGTTGCTGAAGCTTCACGAAGGGAACGAGTCATTTATATTCTTTGAAGATGCCTACAACCTGATGGATTATTATGAATTCATCAGCGACCGTTACGCAAGCCTTTATTATACGCACCATTTCGACGGCTGGATATGGAACAAGATCCCGTGGGTGAGAAAGCTGAAGTGGCGTACGGTTGTTCACGGAAGGGCCGTGATAGGGGACCTTACCGATGCCAATAAGAATTTTTCCGAATTCCCCGAAATTTCCGGATCGCTCGACCGGCCGTATTACGAGGCGGGTGTGGGTATCGAGAACATCTTTAAATTCCTGAGGGTGGATGCGGTCTGGAGGCTCTCACAGTTAGAAAAAGGCAACACCGGCCGTTTCGGTGTATTTGCTTCATTACAATTTTCGTTTTAGCTTAGCCTGATGATTTTAAGAACAGAGAACATAATCAAGAAGTACCGGCAGCGAACCGTTGTCAATAAAGTATCGGTACAGGTGGAACAGGGAGAGATAGTGGGATTGCTGGGCCCCAACGGCGCCGGTAAAACTACTTCATTCTATATAATTGTGGGGCTGATAAAGCCCTATTCCGGTAAGGTCTTTCTTGATAAGGAAGATATCACCGAAGAGCCGATGTACAGGAGGGCGCAAAAGGGGATTGGCTACCTGGCACAGGAAGCATCGGTGTTCAGGAAACTGAGCGTTGAAGACAACCTCAGGGCAGTCCTTGAGTTCAGCAAGTTCAATAAAAAGGAGCAGGAAGAGCGCCTCGAAGGGCTGATCGATGAGTTTGGGCTCGGGCATGTGAGAAAAAGCATGGGCATACAGCTTTCAGGAGGCGAGAGAAGAAGGACAGAGATTGCCCGTGCCCTGGCAGTTGACCCGAATTTCATCTTGCTTGATGAGCCGTTTGCCGGGGTGGACCCTATTGCCGTTGAGGATATCCAGGCAATTGTTTCCAAGCTCAAGGAAAAGAACATAGGTGTGCTCATTACCGACCACAATGTACATGAAACCCTTACCATAACCGACCGTTCTTACCTGCTTTTTGAGGGAAAAATACTCAAGTCGGGCACCTCCGAAGAGCTTGCCGAGGATGAACATGTTCGGAAAGTGTACCTGGGCGAGAATTTTGAGCTGAGAAGGTAATGGGGAGGTATCGCTCCTCCTTCGCTTCGCTAGGGAGGATAAGTGTTTAGTGTTTAGTGTTTAATTTTATAAATGGACACATCGTTACATAGTTACATCGCTACATCGTTACATGATCTATACTCTATCTCCCAATCACCAACTTCCGGACACAAGAGG
>CAZXWD010000063.1:0-16213 GCA_964644135.1 uncultured Bacteroidales bacterium
TTGTGATCCGGCTGGGATTCGAACCCAGGACCCACGGCTTAAAAGGCCGTTGCTCTACCAGCTGAGCTACCGAATCGGCCTCGAAAATGAGGGTGCAAAAGTAAAAGTAATTTTTTAACTAGACAAGGAAGTGGCCGGTTTTTCTATCATACTTATCATTTAAGATGCTGTTCCTGAGATACTTGAGCTATAATGAAGATGGTTGTAAATGGTTGTTCATTACAGTTTGTGAGGTTTGTGTACTAAAACCTCGGCTTTGCGCTCCTTTGCGCCTTAGTGGCTAATGATCCTTTGCCTCCAGGACGCAAAGGCTCTAAGGACCGCTAAGTGATCCAATGAGAAACCTCCTGAACCCCACTCATATTTCTGAAATCTTAAATCTCAAAACTCAAATCTCAAATCTTATTTCCGTTATCTTTGCCCGCTGAAACAAAAAAACTGTCAGAAAAATGAAAATAACCATCGTAGGCACCGGGTATGTAGGATTGGTCACCGGGGCCTGTTTTGCTGAAGTAGGGATCGATGTAACCTGCGTCGATATCGACGAAAAAAAGATCGAAGGACTTAATAACGGGGTGATCCCCATTTATGAGCCCGGCCTGGAAGAAATAGTTGAACGTAACATTGAAAAGAACAGGCTGCACTTCTCCACTAAACTTAACGAATGCCTCGATGGAACACAAGTGGTCTTCAGCGCTGTGGGCACCCCGCCCGACGAAGACGGTAGCGCCGACCTGAAATACGTTCTCGACGTTGCCAGGGAAGTGGGCAGGAACATGACCGGATATATGCTGATAGTTACCAAAAGCACTGTGCCGGTGGGTACAGCCAAACGGGTGAAAGAAGCCATCAGCGACGAACTGAAAAAGAGGAATGCCGACATCCCCTTCGATGTGGCCTCAAACCCCGAATTCCTCAAGGAAGGCGCCGCCGTTGACGATTTCCTGAAACCCGACAGGATCGTGGTGGGCATAGAATCGGAAAGGGCTGAAGAACTGATGAGCAAGCTCTACAAACCGTTCACCCTGAACGGCCACCCGGTTATTTTCATGGATATAGCCTCGGCCGAAATGACAAAGTATGCCGCCAATGCCATGCTCGCCACACGTATCAGCTTCATGAACGACATTGCCAACCTATGCGAGATCATGGGCGCCGATGTCAACATGGTGCGAAAAGGCATCGGCAGCGACCCGAGGATCGGGAACAAATTCATCTACCCGGGCATAGGTTACGGTGGCTCCTGTTTCCCAAAGGATGTGAAAGCCCTTATCAAAACTGCCGATGAAAACGGGTTTAACATGCGCATCCTCAAATCTGTTGAAGAGGTGAACGACGACCAGAAAAACGTGCTCTTCGAAAAAGCAAAAACATATTTCAAAGGCGACCTCAAAGGAAAAACCGTTGCCCTGTGGGGGCTTTCTTTCAAGCCCCAGACCGACGACATGCGCGAAGCGCCTTCGCTGGTCATCATCAACAGCCTCCTGGAGGCGGGATGCAAGGTAAAGGTCTACGACCCCGTTGCCATGGAAGAAGCTAAAAGGAAGATCGGTGATGCGGTGGTCTATTGCAACGACCAGTACGAAGCCCTCCTCGAAGCCGACTGCCTCATGCTGGTGACCGAATGGAAAGAGTTCCGGATCCCGAATTTCAGCGTGATGAAGAAGCTCATGAAAGCACCAGTCATTTTCGACGGAAGGAATATTTATGATGTTTCTGAAATGAAAGAGGCCGGGTTCCACTACGAAGGTATCGGACTGGGTAAATCTTAATCACACCGGGCACACTTTTCCTCACCTGCTTTTTTTATCTTTGGCACACCAATCAAGTATGCCAACCAATGAAAAAAAGAATACTGGTAACGGGCGGAGCAGGTTTCCTGGGTTCACACCTCTGTGAACGCCTCCTCGATGAAGGGAACGAAGTTATCTCCCTCGACAATTACTTTACCGGGCAAAAACAGAACATCGTCCACCTGATAGACAATCCCTATTTCGAAATGATCAGGCACGATGTGACAATGCCTTTTTATATAGAGGTTGATGAGATCTATAATCTGGCCTGCCCTGCCTCGCCAATCCATTACCAGTTCAACCCGATAAAAACGATCAAAACATCCGTGTCGGGCGCCATAAACATGCTCGGCCTGGCAAAGAGGATCAAATCGAAAATACTGCAGGCATCCACCAGCGAGGTTTACGGAGACCCGCAGGTGCACCCCCAGCGTGAGGATTACTGGGGCTATGTCAATCCCATCGGTCCCAGGGCATGCTACGATGAAGGAAAACGCTGCGCCGAATCCCTCTTCATGAACTATCACATCCAGAACGATGTACGGATAAAGATCCTCAGGATCTTCAACACTTACGGCCCGAGAATGCACCCCCACGACGGCCGGGTGGTGTCGAACTTCATCGTCCAGGCGCTGAAGAACGAAGACATAACCATTTACGGCGATGGCAGCCAGTCGAGGAGCTTTTGCTATGTTGACGACCTTATTGAAGCTATGATCAGGATGATGAACTCACGGGAGGAGTTCATGGGCCCCGTTAACGCTGGCAACCCCGATGAATTCACCATCATGGAGTTGGCAGAGCTCGTAATGAAGCTCACGGGATCCAGGTCGAAACTGGTCTTCAAGCCCCTGCCGCAGGACGATCCGCTGCAGAGAAGGCCTGACATTTCACTTGCAAAAAAAGAACTCGGCTGGGAGCCAACTGTCAAACTGGAGCAGGGATTGATAAAAACTATTGAGTATTTCAAAAACCAGCTCGAACTTTAAGAAAATCATGAAAGTTCTCATCACAGGTGGCAACGGACAACTGGGAAGTCAGTTCAGGAACGATTCAGGCAAGTTCAGTGAAGTGGATCTCACTTATATAGATATTGAAGACCTCGACCTGCTGAACAAAGAACAGGTTGACCGGTATTTTGAAGAAAACCGCTTTGACGCGGTCGTGAACTGTGCCGCTTTTACTGATGTGGACGGCGCTGAGGATAAGGAAGACCAGGCAAATGCACTGAATGCCGGGCTTGTTGAGAACCTCGCCTTTGCAGCAAAAAAACAAAAAGCGCTGCTGGTCCATATCTCCACCGATTATGTCTTCAGCGGAAAGAACTACCTGCCCTACACTGAGGAGGATAAGCCCGATCCGGCATCAGCATACGGCAGGTCTAAGCTGAAAGGCGAAGAGGCGCTGAAAAATATTTCGGGGAACATCGCCATTGTGAGGACATCCTGGCTTGTGTCATCATTTGGCAGGAATTTTGTCAGGACCATTTCCAGGCTTTCGGCAGAAAAAGAAGAACTGAAAGTGGTTTTCGACCAGGTGGGCAATCCCACTTATGCCGGTGAACTTGTGAGGGCAGTCATGATGCTCATTGAAAAACAGAAAGATATGGAAGGGGTCCGCATTTATCATTTTTCAAATGAAGGCGTTTGCAGTTGGTACGACCTGGCCCATGCACTGGTGGAAATGAGCGGCAACAAATGCAGGATCATACCCGTGAGGAGTAGTGAGTTTCCACAAAAGGCGCCCAGGCCCCCGTTCAGCACCCTCGACAAGGCAAAGATCAAAAAAGAAACCGGGATGGAGATCCCGCACTGGCGCGACAGCCTGTCCGAAATAATAAAAATGTTAAAGAACCAATAATCAAATAATATCATAACCATGAATATCGATCCGCAGATCCTGAGCAAAGCAGAAAAATGGCTTACACCCGGTTTTGATGAAGAAACGCGTACCCGGGTAAAGAACATGATCGAGAATGACCCGCAAGACCTTATCGAATCTTTTTACAAAGACCTTGAATTCGGCACGGGCGGCCTGAGGGGAATTATGGGCATAGGTACCAACCGGATGAATAAATACACGGTTGGAATGGCTACCCAGGGCCTTGCAAACTACCTGAAGAAAATGTTCAGCCGGAAAGATGAGATCAAGGTTGCCATTGCCTGCGATTCACGGAACAACAGCGATTATTTCGCAAGGATAACCGCAGAGGTTTTCTCCGCCAATGGGATTAAGGTGTTCCTTTTTGAAAGCCTGCGCCCCACGCCCGAGCTTTCATTCGCCATAAGGCACCTCGGTTGCAGCAGCGGCGTGGTCATAACCGCTTCACACAACCCGAAGGAGTATAACGGCTACAAGGCCTACTGGGACGACGGGGCACAGTTGATCCCCCCACATGATAAAAACGTCATTAGCGAAGTGCAACAGATCGGATCGATCGAACAGGTGAATTTCAACGGGAATGAAGACCTGATCGAAATGATCGGAAAGAATGTGGATGACGCCTACCTCAGCAAAGTAAAGGAACAGTCACTTTCACCGGAGGTGGTGCAGAGGCAGAAAGACCTTAAGATCGTATACACGCCCCTCCACGGAACCGGGGCTGTGATGGTTCCCGAAGCGCTTAAGATGTTCGGCTTTGAAAATGTTACCGTTGTCGAAGAGCAGGCAGTTCCCGACGGTGACTTCCCAACTGTGAAGTCACCTAACCCGGAAGAACCGGCAGCCCTTGAGATTGCACTTGAGAAAGCAAGGGATATTGATGCAGACCTGGTTATGGCCACCGATCCCGATGGCGACAGGGTGGGGATAGCCGTAAAGAACCTGGGCGGTGAATTTGTGCTGCTGAACGGGAACCAGGCCGCCAGCCTCCTTCTTCACTATGTGCTTAATAAATGGTCGGCGAACGGCAAACTTACAGGAAAAGAATACATTGTAAAGACTATCGTTACCTCTGAACTCCTTTCAGATATTGCTGCGAAATACGATGTACCCTGCTATGACGTACTCACCGGTTTCAAATGGATCGCCGACATAATAAAACAGAACGAAGGCGAAAAGACCTTCATCGCAGGCGGTGAAGAAAGCTATGGCTATATGGTGGGTGACTTTGTGAGGGATAAGGACGCGGTGAGCTCCTGTGCCATGATAGCCGAAACGGCAGCCTGGGCTGCAGATAACGGAAAGAGCCTTTACCAGCTATTGATCGATATTTATCTTGAGTTCGGTTTCTACAAGGAAAGGCTTGTGTCCATTGTCAGGAAAGGTAAATCGGGCAGCGAGGAGATACGGGCAATGATGGAGAGGTTCCGTGTCAGGCCGCCGGAATCACTGAACAACAGCAAGATCATCAGGGTCAAGGATTACCTCACCCTTGAAAATAAAAACCTGGAAACGGGCAAAACAGATGAGATCGACCTGCCCAAATCGAACGTGCTTCAGTTCTTCCTGGCCGACGGCAGCAAGATAAGCATGAGGCCCAGCGGCACGGAGCCAAAGATCAAGTTCTATTTTGGTGTGAAAGAAGCGCTGAAGAACAGGGATGATTATGACTCTGTGAATGCCGGGCTGGAGTCGCGGATCGAGGCACTGATCAAGGACCTTAAGATATAATAGTCATCAAAAAACGGTTTTATCTCTCCTTTCTGTAACTGCTACATGACATCCTTCTGTTGACGGATACACTTGTCTATCAGATCCTTTTTGAGCCCGGTTCTTTTTTTCTTGTCCATCAACATAAAAAATACAAATTGTTTGGCGGATAACCTCAATATTTTTTGATTAATTTCGCCCACATGTCAGAAAAACAACCTGTTAACGGAGAGATAAGAGAGCCGTCCGAATCACTCCCGGTAATTGAATTCATAAGAGTGGCCTATGAATTTGTTCTCTTTATCGAGAAAATTGAAAAGCAGGGAAAGGAAGAAGTCTTCGACTTCATTCATAAAATAGCCCCCCTTATCTATGTAAAGGCTGTACTTCTGCCTGAGATAGTCCCGGAGGAGGAAGAAATTGCCGAGAGGTTCGTTACCGAAGAGGAGTGGGAGAATGTTTTCAACGACCTGAGGCAACGCCTGGGAAATGAGGATATCTTCTGGTTCATCGACCCGGTTAGGGATCCTGATTACCAGCCAATAAAGGCAAGCCTCGCCGAGCACCTCACCGACATCTACCAGGACCTCAAGGATTGTATCCTTCTTTACCAGAAGAACAATAAACTAACCAGGGACATAGCGGTTTTCGAAATGAAAAGGCTCTTCCGCGACCGGTGGGGTGCAAGGCTGATCAGGACAGTCAATGCCATTCATAACCACATGTATCCCGAAAAAGACCTCGAAACATTCGATGACCTTTAGAATGGCTTATCGATCCAGGTTTTAAGATTTACAGATCGATCTTCTTATTTAGACTAAATTTAGAATGAATTAAGTGACATAGCTACATGATTGTAGCTATTTTTGCATTACTTTATTTAGATTAATTCTAAATTATTTGCGAACACTAAAAGATCTTAGGGAAGGTGAAAGCGCTACCATAGTAAAAGTAAATGGTAAAGGGGCTTTCAGGAAAAGAATCCTCGAAATGGGATTCATTAAGGGGAAGACCGTGACCGTTGTAAAGGCAGCCCCCCTGCAGGATCCGGTGGAATACAGGATCATGAATTCCAACGTGTCGCTCCGCCTCGCTGAAGCCGGACTTGTTGAAGTATGCCCTGCCAACGGAAAACCGCTCAATAACAATAAAGACATCCTTGACCACCCGGTACTGAATGGCTATGAGTACGAAGCCAAAACAACAACTGAAAAAAAGATACGCGTGGCCTTTGTCGGCAACCCCAATTCCGGTAAAACCACGATATTCAACTACGCCACAAGATCGAGGGAACAAACCGGGAATTTTGCAGGCGTAACTGTTGACTCAAAAAAAGCATTGATAAAGACAAACGGTTATAAACTCGAGATAACCGATCTGCCCGGCACTTATTCCATAACCCACTACTCTCCCGAAGAGTTGTTTGTGCGCCACCACCTTACCAATGAACTTCCTGATGTGGTCATCAATGTTTTGGATGCAACAAACCTGGAGCGGAACCTGTATCTTACAACCCAGCTCATTGATATGAATGTCAAGGTGGTCATTGCCCTGAATATGTATGATGAACTCATCATTAAGGGTGATGATTTCGATTATGCCACCCTGGGAAAAATGATAGGTATCCCCATTGTGCCCACAGTGGGGAGCAAAGGGAAAGGAATAAGAGAATTATTCAATAAGGTTATCGAAGTTTACGAAGACCGGGATCCTACGGTCAGGATGGTCGATATCAACCACGGAAAAGAGCTGGAGGAATCGATCGAGAGGATCAAGAAGCTGATCTGTGAAAATAAGGAGATCAGCCATACCCTGGCATCCAGGTATTTTGCCATAAAACTGCTTGAGAAAGACAGGTCTTCACTCTATGCTCTTTCGGGACTTACCAACTATTCGAGAATACTTGCCGCAAGGGAGGAAGAGGTAAAACGGCTCGAAAACCTTTTCAATGAAGACACCGAAACCCTGATAACCAATGCTAAATACGGGTTTGTGGAAGGAGCCCTTAAAGAAACACTCAGACCTTCGAGGGTGGAGAAGAAATCGCTCAGCAAAAAGATCGATACCATCCTCACCGGAAAACTCCTGAGTTATCCTTTCTTTCTGTTCGCAATGTGGCTTATGTTCCAGGCAACATTTACACTTGGGGAATACCCGGTGCTGCTGCTTGAAAACATGATCAACTGGGCTGCAGCACAGGTCAATGTCCTGCTTCCCGATGGGATTTTCAAAGACCTGCTTGTAGACGGGATCCTGGGCGGTGTCGGCGGTGTGCTTGTTTTCCTGCCTAATATCCTGATCCTCTTCTTTTTCATTTCCCTCATGGAAGATACGGGGTATATGTCGAGAGTTGCATTCATACTTGATAAGCTGATGCATAAGGTGGGCCTTCACGGAAAATCGTTCATTCCCCTCCTCATGGGGTTCGGTTGCAACGTACCGGCTATCATGGCGACACGAACTATTGAAAGCCGTAACGACAGGCTTGTAACCATGCTCATTATCCCGTTCATGTCGTGCAGCGCACGCTATCCTGTTTACATATTAATTATCAGCACTTTCTTCACAAAGCATCACGGCAGCATCTTGTTCCTGATCTACCTTGCCGGTATTTTCCTGGCAGGGTTGTTTGCCCTTCTTTTTAAAAAGACCCTTTATAACAAAAAGGAGATCCCGTTCGTAATGGAACTGCCCCCCTACCGCATGCCCACAGCCAAGGCTATCCTGAAGCATACCTGGTTCAAGGGCAGCCTCTACCTCAAGAAAATGGGTGGTATCATTCTGATAGCATCCCTTATAATCTGGGCATTAGGTTACTTCCCCAGGAATGAGTCAATTGCAAAGAAATACGAAAAGCAAAAAGTTCTGACAGAAGCTTCCTTTGCCGAAAACATCCCTGAAAGTGCTTCCGGTGAAAATGTATCTCTTCAAGATACAAGGGCAATACTGTCAGACAGCCTCAGGAAAATTGATCATGCCAGGCAAAGAGAACTTCAGCAATCGTCATTCATCGGCAAGGCCGGCAGGTTTATCGAACCTGTGCTGAAACCGCTGGGTTTCGATTGGAAAATGGGCGTCAGCCTCATCGCAGGACTGGCAGCCAAAGAGATTGTTGTCAGCACAATGGGGGTACTCTATCAGGCCGGACCTGATAACAATAACGTATCAACCCTATCTAACAGGCTGAAAGAAGAGAAATACCAGGCCGGGAGCATGGCCGGAAAGCCTGTCTACAGCCCGCTTGTCGCCCTGAGCTTCATTGTGTTCGTACTTATCTATTTTCCCTGTGTGGCTGTGCTGGCAGCAGTCAGAAGGGAATCAGGCGGATGGAGGCACGCGATATTCCTGGCTGTTTATACCACAGCCTCTGCCTGGATCTTCTCGTTCATCGTCTATAATGTGGGAAGCTTACTGGGGTTTTAGTTCTGAGTTCTGAGTTCTGGATTATTCATAAGAATTAACCAAATCTTAAGTCTTAAATCTATCTAAGGTCAATCCTGTTCAGTGCCTCAACAGCCAGTTCATAGTTAGGGGTGATCTCCAGGGCACGGGTATAATTCATCCTCGCCCTGTCATACTCCCCGGCCAGTTCGTAGGCATAACCCCGGTTGTACCAGGCCTCCGTACGCTTAGGGCTGCGTTCGATCACGTCGGTGAAATACCGGGCGGCCATTTCATAATCCTCAAGATAGACCAGGTTCAGGTATCCGAGGTTGTAATAGGCATCTACGTACTCCGGATCAATTGCCAGGAGCTGGTCGTAAACCTGCAGGGCTTTCCCTATATCTTCGTTCTCCTGGTAGAAAATCCCCAGGAAATAGTACGGTTCGGGATTGTTCGGGTTGGAATTGATGGCATTACGGTAATAACCCACGGCAAGGGGATCGCTTTTGGAAGCATACAACAGCCCCAGTTGCATATAGGCTTCATAATATTGCTGGTCCTGGTCGGTGGCCCTGATAAATTCCCTTACCGCTTTCACAGTGTCACCGGTTTCCAGCAGAGCATACCCTCTTATGAAATACGCAACAGGGTTGAAATCGTCGATCTCCAGGGCCCTTTTTACATATTCGAAGGTTTTCTGGTATTCCCTTAATATCAGGTACACTTCCGCTTGCTTCAGTAACCCTTCGGTGTTCTCAGGTTCAAGCTCCTCTGCCTTTTCAAGTGATTCAATGCAATTGTTCAGCTTTCCCATCGAAAGATAAATATCTGATAATGTGATATAATGGGCAGCATTCTTTGAATCGATCTGAAGGGCTGAATTAACATCTGACAAAGCCTTGTTCAGCTCACTGTTCATAAGGTAATATCTTGCCCTTTCATTCAGCAGCATCGCATTCGATGGATCCCGGCTGATGGCGCTGTCGAGCCGCTGAAGCTCAGTTATATCAGTATTCTTTACATCTGCAGCAGGCTCTTTATCAGACTGCCTGCAGGATAAAAGGGCTGATAATAGCATGACCGCCACGAAAAAAGGAACAGTTCCTCTCCCGTTCTTCATATGATCTAAAATTTTCAGGATTTGCCGCTTTATGACTTCTTCGGTTCTTTCAGCTTTTCCTTTATCTTGTTTTCAAGTTCTTCGGCGAGTTCAGGGTTATCGGCCAGCAGTGACCTTACGGCTTCCCTGCCCTGCCCCAGTTTAGTATCTCCATAGCTGAACCATGAGCCACTCTTTTTCAGGATGTTAAAATCGACACCCAGGTCGATTATTTCGCCTGATTTTGAAATCCCCGTGCCGTAAACTATGTCAAATTCAGCTCTTTTGAATGGCGGGGCAACCTTGTTCTTGACAACTTTCACCTTGACCCGGTTCCCTACGGTGTCCTCACCTTCCTTGATCTGGTTCATTTTTCGTATATCGATCCTCACCGATGCATAGAACTTGAGTGCATTACCACCGGTGGTTGTTTCAGGGTTGCCAAACATCACGCCGATCTTTTCCCTAAGCTGGTTTATGAAAACACAGCTTGTGCCGGTCTTGGAAATGTTGGCAGTGAGTTTCCTAAGTGCCTGCGACATCAGCCTGGCCTGGAGACCCATCTTTGAGTCTCCCATCTCCCCTTCTATTTCACTTTTGGGAGTTAGGGCAGCCACTGAATCGATTACAATGATATCAAGGGCCCCTGAACGGATCAGGTTGTCGACTATCTCAAGTGCCTGTTCTCCGTTATCCGGCTGCGATACAAGCAAGTCCTCGATATTGACCCCCAGTTTTTGTGCATAGAACCTGTCAAAAGCATGTTCTGCATCTATAAAAGCGGCTATACCTCCTTTTTTCTGTGCTTCTGCAATAGCATGAAGCGCCAGGGTGGTCTTACCGCTTGATTCGGGCCCGAAAATCTCGATCACCCTTCCCCTTGGCAGCCCACCTATGCCCAATGCATTATCCAGTGAGATCGAACCGCTTGAAATCGCCGGTATATCCTCAACGGCCGAGTCGCCAAGTTTCATTATGGTTCCCTTGCCATAATTTTTTTCTAAGTTCCCCAATGTCAGTTCCAGAGCTTTCAGCTTCTGGTTCCTGATCTGATCCTGATTGTCTTTGCTCATCTAATTAATAGTATTTCCTGTTACAAACCCAATTCTTCCAGTATCTGGTCTGAATGATCCTTGGTCTTCACTTTGGTTATGACTTTCTCAATGTTGCCATCTTCTGTAATAATAAAGGTGGTGCGGTGTATTCCGTCATACTCCCTGCCCATGAATTTCTTGGGACCCCACACATCATATGCCCTTATAATTTCCTTTTCTGTATCGGGGATGAGAGGGAACGGCAGCCTGAACTTTTCAGTGAATTTCTGGTGAGACTTCTGTGAATCAGCGCTCACGCCAATGATCTTAAAACCCTTTTCAAGCAGGTCGTCGTAATTGTCCCTCAGGTTACAAGCCTCGGCTGTGCAACCCGGGGTGTTGTCTTTTGGATAAAAAAACAGAATTACTTTACTGCCTGAAAGATCTTTTAACGCTATTTTTTCTCCTTTCTGATCAATTGCTTCGAATTCGGGGGCTTTATCACCTTCTTTTAGTTTCATGACATTATGGATTTAAAACAAAGATACTCAATTTTGATCCTGCATAATTTTCAAGATATCAACACTTATAATACTCCGTTTGTTTTCTCAAAATTTATGACTGCTCCTTATCTTTTACATTTTTCTCAAAATATCTGCAAAAGTGGGTTATTTCACATTCTTCGCATTTCGGCCTTCTTGCAAGGCATACATACCGGCCGTGAAGTATGAGCCAGTGATGTGCCAGTGGAATGACCTCCTCGGGCAAATGTTTCACAAGCTGCTTTTCTGCCTGTAAAGGGTTTTTAGCCCCGGTGGTCAGGCCTATCCTCGCCGATACCCTGAAAACATGGGTGTCGACAGCCATTGCAGGTTTTTTATATACCACGGATGCGATAACATTAGCCGTTTTACGGCCTACCCCCGGCAGCTTCTGCAGTTCACTCACTTCATCAGGCACCTCTCCGTTGAATTCATCCACAAGCTTTCCCGCCATCCCTATCAGGTGTTTTGTTTTGTTGTTTGGATACGAGCAACTTTTGATCAGCTCATATACATCCTCAGTTTCGGCAGCAGCAAGGTCCCGCACTGTCGGGTATTTCCTGAAAAAGCCGGGAGTGATCATGTTAACCCTCTTATCTGTACATTGCGCCGAAAGAATTACGGCCACAATAAGCTCGTAAGGATTCACATACTCCAGCTCCGTAGTCGCATCAGGCTGGCTTACTAAAAAATGATCAAGGAACTTTTCAAACCTTTCTTTCTTTCTCAATTTCTTCTGTGCTTATTTATCGGAAAAAGTATAAAAAATACCTGTTGCCCTGACAAAAAAAATCCCGGCGTATTGATAGCCAGGATTTTACAGATCAATTTTTTTTTGATTAATTCATTAAGAGATAGGCATGGCCGGCTGATCTCGTCGTAACGACCTTTAATGCCCTCGCATAATTTAAAAGATTCTTCACCAACTGTCTGTCTGGTGAAATACCGGCAGTTGAAGTAGCTTTCTGCCATTCTTCAAGTTCCTGCTGATATGTGTAAAGATCAAAAAGGGTAAAGGATTTCTCCATAGGCTTGATTTAGGTTAAAACTTTTGCTTCAACCAACAAACGGAGAAAACCTTTATAATATTATTTATGTGGAAAAATATTCCATCAGGCCGTAAGGATCACATTGTGCTCCTTGACCAGCTTCCTGAGATTTATCAGGGCATACCTCATTCTTCCAAGAGCAGTGTTGATGCTTACATCGGTCTGTTCTGCAATGTCTTTGAAGCTCATGTTGTAATAATGCCTCATGTACAGAACCTCTTTCTGCTCTTCGGGAAGGTATTCAATAAGCGCCCTGACATCCTTGTGTATCTGTTCGGTGACCAGTTCTTCTTCAATCGACGGGTCGGTAAACCGGATGGTGTCCATAATGTCGTAGTTGTCGTGGTTATTGTCAACTACCGGGATCCTTTTCGCCTTCCTGAAATGGTCGATGATCAGGTTATGGGCTATTCTCATAACCCACTGGATGAATTTACCCTCTTCTTTATATGAACCGGCCTTAACCGTATTGATAACCTTGATGAAAGTATCCTGGAATATGTCGTCGGCCATCTGTTTGTCCTTGACGATCATCAGGATATATGCATAAACTTTGTTCTTGTGACGGTTGATCAGGATCTCCAGGCTGTTCTGGTTACCGGCCAAATACTTCTCAAGAAGCTCCTTATCGCTTTGCGCGTGAGCTTTCATAAAAGCCTCCTTTTTTAATTCAACTTACTTTAAAAAAGGGTAGAAGTTTTGTCGATAATTTTTCTCCGTATTTGGGTGAGAATGAAACTTTATTTTTTTACGTTGAATCTTCAGATTCTGTTGCAAATATAATGCGATAATATAAAAATGCAAGTATTAAATGGGTAATTTTGCACTTTTTAACATATACCGTAAAGGCATTTTTCGTCCGTTTTTTATGATCCCTGACAATCTCGACCCGAAAAAATATCTCATAATCAAAGGCGCGTCGGTACACAACCTCAAGAATGTTGATGTTGTGATGCCACGCAACAGGATCATCGTCATCACCGGACTATCCGGTTCGGGAAAGTCAAGCCTGGCCTTTGATACCCTTTACGCCGACGGGCAAAGGCGCTATGTGGAATCGCTCAGTGCCTATGCACGCCAGTTCCTCGGCAGAATGAGCAAGCCCAGGGTTGAGTACATCAAAGGCATCTCCCCTGCCATAGCTATCGAGCAAAAGGTAAATACAAGGAACCCCAGGTCAACGGTCGCCACCTCAACAGAGATCTATGAATACCTGAAGCTCCTTTATGCAAGGATAGGCAGGACTTATTCACCGGTATCGGGGGAAATCGTCAAAAGGGACACTGTTACCGACATCACCGATCATGTGTTGTCACAGAAAGAAGGTAGCAGGATCTACATCCACAGCCCGGTGAAGATCACCAACGGAAGGCCTCTCAAATCGCAGCTTAACATTTACCTGCAACAGGGATTTAACAGGATCTCTTTCAAAGGGGAGGTCATCAAATTGGAGGAGGCTCTCGGAAATGATTCAATAAAAGACCCCGATGACCTGCTGCTCATCATTGACCGGATAGTGCTGAAAAAAGATGACGAGGACCTGCAGGCCAGAATAGCTGATTCGGCACAGACTGCCTTCTTTGAAGGTAATGGCTATTGCCTGGTCGACACAGAATTTGAAGGGAAAAGAAAGCGAAAGGAGTTTTCAAACAAGTTTGAAAAGGACGGGTTGGAGTTTGAGGAGCCTTCTGTCAACCTCTTCAGCTTCAACAATCCATATGGCGCATGCAAGAAATGTGAAGGTTTCGGCAGCATAATCGGCATAGATGAAGACCTGGTCATCCCGAACAAATCCCTTTCAGTATACGAAGACGCCATAGTTTGTTGGAGGGGGGAGAAAATGGGCGAATGGAAAGAACAACTGGTAATGAATGCCTATAAGTTCGATTTCCCCATCCATAAGCCCGTATACGAACTGACCGAAGAGCAGCGCAGGCTGTTGTGGACAGGAAACAGGTATTTTCACGGACTGAATGATTTCTTCAGGCATCTTGAAGAACAAACCTACAAGATCCAGTACAGGGTGATGCTATCGAGGTACAGGGGAAAGACCACCTGCCCTGAGTGCAACGGGACAAGGTTGAGGAAGGATGCCAATTATGTTAAGGTACAGGGCAGGTCCATCAGCGATATCTTACTCATGCCTGTTGACTCCGCGCTGAAATTCTTCAGGAAGATCCGTTTGGGCAAGCACGACAGCCAGGTGGCTGAAAGACTGTTGCTCGAGATCACGAACCGTCTGGAGTTCCTCGATGATGTAGGGCTGGGATACCTGTCGCTCAACAGGCAATCCTCAACTTTGTCGGGCGGTGAGTCCCAGCGTATTAACCTGGCAACCTCACTGGGCAGCAACCTGGTCGGTTCCATGTATATCCTCGATGAGCCAAGCATAGGCCTTCACCCCAGGGATACACACAGGCTCATCAAGGTCCTGGAAAAGTTACGTGACCTCGGGAACACCGTTATCGTGGTTGAGCACGATGAAGAGATCATGAGGGCAGCCGACCACCTTGTCGACATCGGACCGCTTGCAGGGTTCCACGGCGGAGAGATCGTATTCAGCGGTGAATTGGATAAGCTGCTTAAGGACAAAGACAGCCTGACGGCCCAGTACCTCAGGGGTGAACGGGAGATCAGCCTGCCCGAAAACAGACGAAGATGGAAGGAGTACATTGAATTGCACGGAGTGAGGGAAAACAACCTGAAGGGCATCGATGTGAAATTCCCGCTCAGGATCATGACCGTTGTCACGGGTGTCAGTGGGTCGGGAAAAACTTCTTTGATAAAAAATATATTATATCCGGCCGTTAAAAAAATACACGGGGGTTATGCTAATAAAACAGGCAAGCTTGACAGGATAACAGGAGACCTGAAGAGTATCGCTTCCGTCGAGTTTGTAGACCAGAACCCGATTGGAAGGTCATCGAGGTCGAATCCTGCTACATACCTGAAGGCCTATGATGAGATCAGGTCCCTTTTTGCCAGGCAGCAACTGGCCAGACTCAGGGGATACAAGCCCGGTTTTTTCTCATTCAATGTACCGGGAGGACGATGTGAAGAATGTGAAGGGGAAGGGGTCGTAAAAATTGAGATGCAGTTCATGGCCGATCTCTACCTGACCTGTGAATCTTGCATGGGCAGCAGGTTCAAGGATGAACTGCTGGATGTAAAATACCGTGGCAAGGACATTAACGAGGTATTGCACCTGACCACCAACCAGGCTATAGATTTCTTCTCACAAGTTGATAAAAAGACTTCATCCCTCGAGAGCAAGATCATCGACAAACTGAAACCATTGCAAGATGTGGGCCTGGGGTACCTTGAACTGGGCCAGTCGTCGAGCACCCTCAGCGGAGGGGAAGCCCAGCGCATCAAGCTGGCCTATTTCCTTTCCAAGGGCACCTCACAGGAGAAAACACTCTTTATTTTTGATGAGCCCACCACAGGCCTGCACTTCCACGACATCAGGAACCTCCTGAACGCTTTCGGTGCATTGATAGAAAAAGGCCATACCGTAGTTGTGATCGAGCACAACCTTGAGGTGATCAAATCGGCCGACTGGATCATTGACCTTGGGCCGGAAGGTGGTGAAAAAGGGGGCTATAAAATATTTGAAGGCAAGCCGGAGGAAATCGGGAAAGCCAAAAATTCTCATACCGCCAGGTTCCTTTCAGGTAAACTGAAACAGTAAAACTTAACTTACCTGCTTCTCTGTTTTTGG
>CAZXWD010000063.1:16313-18477 GCA_964644135.1 uncultured Bacteroidales bacterium
TCTCCAGCTCTGGACATTCACGTACCAGGCCTCTTTGTAAGTTGGCGATCTGAGCAACATATAGTCATTGTATGAGAAAGGGTTGATGACCCTGACAAATGTAAACCGCAACGAGTTACGGTTTTCCGGCTCACCATAAACCCATTCTTCCACCCCTTCTCCACGGTACACCTTAGTAGGCTTGCCGAATATGATATAGATCAATCCCCGGTCAGTCTTCCAGCCTTCCTGGTATGAAGTGAAGAACCTGTTGGCATCGACTACATTGTTGTAATAGCGCTGGATCAGGTTTTTTGCCCTCAGTTCATTCCCTGCTGAGTTCAGCCAGAAATCGTCCAGCGCATCTTTCTTGTCCTCCTTTGAAATAATATCTTCAAACTCCTTCCTGGTTGTGATGTAACGAAGTGGGTCAATCATGTCGGAGGCTGTTACCACCTCCGGAAACCCTTCATAAAACCTGTAAAGAGTGAACCCTTCCTTAACATTTGTATCTGTTTGAAAATGATAGAACCCTTCCCTGCTGAGATCGAAGAAACCGGTTTCTCCTTCAGTGGCCGGAAGATTAAAAAGACTGTCGTACCTGTAATCGAACGATATATCTTTTTCGCTCACAAAAGGCGGGCTTGCAATTGGAAAATCCCTGAAATAACAACTTACGAATATGTCCGTGGCTTCGCGGTCGCTGCTCCTCAACCGGATTTCCTCATCTTTTCTGAGATAATCCCTAAACAACGGCTGCCTGTCCTGCCCTATGGGCAGAAACCCCTGCTGGTTCATCACCACCGACTTATTCACCCAGATGAAATCCTTCACCTCGCCGGGCCTTTTCAGGTCCTTCAATCGAAGCTCAAGGACATATGTGTTACCCGTAATAGCCATAAAATCAAAGGAGTGGATCGTCCTGATGTCTTTTCCAAAGTTTACAGAATCTACGTAAATGAAAGATGAACTGTCAATAACAGTCCTTGATTCGTACGAATCCTGCAACCTGTAGCTGATCTCATAATGTGCAGCATAATTGGCTTCCGGGGAAGGCTTTTCATAATGCAGGTCTACCAGGTCGATCCCAATTATGGCAGTTGACAACGAGTCGCTCAGATGGAAGACCCTGTTCTCAGGACTGGTAAATTTATCTTCTGTTTTATAGAGAGCGGATATATCGTACACACTGATCCTGTTGGGCGAAGAACATTGCATGCATGTTGCCAGTATTAAAATGAAAAACAGGCCTTTACTAACTTTCCGGTAGTTCATCCTCGGTAAAATTTTGTGGTAACGACTTTTCTGCCTTAATCCCCAGGTCTTTAAGCATCTCTGCCTGCCTTATAAGATTACCGCTGCCTGAGGAAAGTTTATTATGGGCTTTTTCGTAGGTCTTACCAAGTACGGAGATCTGGTTTCCGACCTGTTCAAGGTCTTTCAGGAAAGCCACGAACTTATCGAACAGCCGTCCTCCCCTCTGGGCTATTTCCATTGCATTTCTTGTCTGTTTTTCGTGTTTCCAGAGCGATGCTACGGTCTTGAGTGTGGCAAGGAGAGTGGTAGGGCTCACTATTACGATCTTCCGTTCCCATGCGAAATTGAACAGTTCGCTGTCGTTCTGCAGCGCCAGACTGAAGGCCGATTCAAGCGGCATGAACAAAAGAACGAAATCGGGAGTGTCGAGGTTGGATGCCCCCAGGTAGTTCTTCTCACTGAGCCCTTTTACGTGCTGACGGATGGATTCGATGTGTGCCTTGAGGAAAGTTACTTTTTCACTTTCATCTTCTTCGTTTATAAAACGATCATATGCCACCAGTGAAACTTTGGAATCTATTATAAGGTGCTTCTTATCAGGCAGATTTACAATGACGTCGGGCCTGATGAGGTTCCCGTCATCGTTCCGGTCGGTATACTGGGTCTGGTATTCCAAACCCTTCGTTAACCCAGACTGCTCCAGCACCCTGTCGAGGATAAGCTCCCCCCAGTTACCCATTTTCTTTGAGTCGGAACGGAGGGCTTTGGTAAGATGGCTTGCTTCCTCACTGATGCGCTGGTTGAGCTCTTTCAGCATCCTTAGTTCAGTGCGAAGATCCGTGCGGTCTTTCATCCCTTTTTCGTATGATTCCTGCACTTTTTTCTCAAATTCACCGAGTTTTTCCCTCAGGGGCTTGAGCACATCCTC
>CAZXWD010000064.1:0-18368 GCA_964644135.1 uncultured Bacteroidales bacterium
TTTCTATAAATATGTGATGCCTCCGGCATCTTATAATTTTGAGTTATCAGTTATCAGCCTTAGGTTATCAGTTGGCGGAGTGGAGTGAAGTAACATCCTGTATGAGCAAAGCGGTATTGGGACTGGCAATTGACAGGCAACAATAATCAGTATAACAAAAGATGCTGTGAACTTATCACGAAGCAGATCCCGGAGGGATCTCATAGTTATAGAATTTCGCAGATACCAAAACCCCTACCCGACCCCGGAGGGGTCGCATCAAATCGACAACCGACAATCGACAATCATCCAATCAAAAAAGGGGCTGCACTTTCCACCTTAGCTAAAGCAAAGGTTATCAAGCATGCAGCCCCTTTTTTTCCGCTCCCCGTTGTTGGTGGGTATCTAATTTATTTAATCAGAGAATTCCTGTTGATTTACTGGTGCACTTTTTGCTGACGATTCATAGACTACAAAATTAATTTGATATAAGTAAGCCCAAGGAGTCATCCAAGGCTTCAAGTAGTTTATGTAATAACGTTACCATATCATAGTCCAGTACACTATCATATTTTCTTTTTCTGATGTCGCAAAGCCCTTTGAGTAACCGTGATGCCATTCTTTTAAAGATTCTGGTCGAGCTTCGTTACAACTTTCTTTCCAAAAATCACCGGCTTCAGCCTTTATAACATAAACCTGTAGATCCGATGGGATAGTATGGATATAATTGTAATAGGGAGTTTCTTCTCCTTCAATTACTTTCTTTTCCCTTTTCTCACCCAATCCAAAATCATAATCTTCAAAATAAGGAATCGGAAGTTTCTCAGTATACCATTTATTACACTTTTTCACAGGAAAAATATCTTTCCTGAGTTCAGAGAGATTAATAATAATATTATTGTCTGTATATGCCGATTTATAGGCTATTTTGCCCGATAGTAAATTTGATAACTCTTCCTGATAATCTGGTTTATCGACTATGATATAGATTTCTCCAAATTGCTTGCTACACTTGAAGCTTGGTGGACATGATGGAGGAGAAGAATGAAAAGAAACACTTTCATTTTTTATTCTTTTTGGAAAATGACTTAATAAGCTGTCCTTTGATGATTCTTTTCCAAAACCCTTCCTTTGTTCGTTTAACATCTTATTAGCCTGGGTCAGATAGTAACTACTATTCGTGTTGCACCCAGAGATGATAGTTAATAAGATTAGTATTATTCTGAAACTACTTCGTGCCATAATTCTCTCTAAAAGTGTTTATTAACTTGACATTTCCAGGGTACTGATTCCAGTTGCCGTAATTTCTTTTGTTACGATAATCATGCTTACCACTCATTTTTCTTGAGAAAGAAACTGCTGTGTTAGCGGCTTTTATATACCATTTATCCGTATAGGTTATTTCGTAACGAGCAACTGATGTTGTAAATGGAAAGGATTTTATTCCATTTGTCTCAGTCCCCGTTAGTGGAATCTTACCGATAGCTTTGTTGTTGTCCTTCATGTAGCGAGACCTTTCAGTTATCGTTGCTACTTCGCCAATCTGAAAAGTAAATGTCTTACTTCCAGGTCCAGCAGCAGCAGTTTCAGAAGTTTTCTCATAAATGGTCTGTTGAACAGGATTAAAATCATAACCTTGCTCATCCATAAAACCTTTAGCTCTATCTGCTTTCATGTATCCAGTGGAACTTATAGAGCCATCTGCGTTGGGTTCTATGTTAGTCAAACTTTTATTTTGAGCCAATAAGGCTACATCACTGGTCATTGGTGTTCCATCTGAAAACATCCCGTTTTCCCCAAGATGTGACCAATTATCCCCTAACTGGCTTTCATCTCCCTTTCGCATGTCGCTGTTATAATATACTTCCCCGGTTAATTGGTTCTGGAACCAGTCAGCACTCATACCTGTTGGGTCAATTAAAACTATTGGGTTATTGTGCGCAAAATGGTATGGTGTCCATGATGGGAAGTCGCTTGCAAGAGGATCCACCACATGCCACCTCCCGATCTGCGGATCATACATCCGGGCCCCGTAGTCATACCAGTCCAGCCCGTGGTCTTCATACAGTTCTTTGCCGTTGTATTTATAGGGGTTGTCGGGTTCGGAATCGGCGAATGACATCCCGAAAGGATAGTAGTCGTTGACCTGCAAGATGTCAGGGGTCGGGGTGGCGGGGTTGCCGGTGAAGCAAACCCTGACACTGCCCAGGTGGTCCTTGATGAAGTACTGGTATTGATAGGTTGATTGATCCACGACTTTTATTCTTCCTTCTGTTGTGAGGAGATGTTTTATGGTTTAATTCTTCCTTAAAATTAGTTTTTCTTTCTTAATCTCGAAATAATATCACTCCATAGGGTGTGATTTTTTCGTTTGAGTGGGTTGTGAAAGGGGCTCAGAGGTTTTCGGGGATGGGGTGGTATATTCTATCCTCTCATCCCCTATTTTTCATCACACGGTGGATTTCCTTTCCCTCCGAATATCTTATACATCGTGCAATCTTCCAGCCCCCATCCCCGGCCCTTCCCCCACCCGGGGGAAGGGTGACTATATGGTTAACTTTTGCAATGATCAGAAAAACTCAAAACGAAATTTACAAAAAATTAGCTTCAAAAGCTCCTTCGGTAAAGCCCTCCCCCGGGTGGGGGAGCCCGCCCGTACCGAACGGTACGTTCGGGCGGGGGTTTGGGTGGGGGCTGAATCGTGCAATCTTCAAGCCCCTGTATCTAAAAACAACCCAAACCTGACTTAAACTACACTCACAAGCCTTTCCTTCAAAGGGTTAGACTGATCTTCCAGGGATCATGAAGACTTCCAAAACCCCCAGTATCTAAATTTTTCTTTCAGGAAATAAAAATGAGCTTTTAAGGGAATGGCGGGGAGTTTGAAAGGACATAAAATACAAAAGCCGGTCGAAAAACCGGCTTAGTCGAGTTTGGCTCCCCAACCTGGACTCGAACCAGGGACCTACTGATTAACAGTCAGCCGCTCTAACCAACTGAGCTATTGGGGAATTTTTGAGGGTGCAAAGGTAATGTTTTTTTCAACTTTTCAAACAAAAATGGCCAAATTATTTCCTGCCCGCAACCCCCGCACCCCTTGGTATCAATATTAAAATCAATTCCTCTGACCAACTCTTCTATCTTCATATAAATGAACAGTCCTTCCCGTTATTCAAATCTTCTTATTTAAAATGGTTATATATAAGAGCTAATTTCTTTATATTCAACATAAAAACAGTAACCTTTTGCCATTTTAATCGATATATGTAATACCCACGGTAGAATTCTGCCGTGTGCCACCATTCCAACCACCAAATCCTCGTAACTTTTATCGGTTAAGCCCATAAAAGGCTATATACCAGGCAGAATAGAATTAAAATTATTCACCTAAAAAACCAGAGATATGAAAAAAATCTTAGGAATGCTCGTTGTGATCCTGCTGTTAGCAGCATGTGCAACAGAAAACACCAGTAACGACCCTACCGACAAATGGAATGGCTATTTCGACCGACTGAAGGAAGGTGAAGTGATCCACACATTATGGGCAGGCCAGAACATAGATGTAGGTACAGTTACTTACGGCCTCGACAACAACGCCAATTTTTATGTTGAGTACAACTGTACCAATGGCTGGATGTTGTCAGAAACGCATATGTTCGCAGGCGATAAAAAAGACATGCCGCTGAACAAACCCGGAAAACCAAAAATAGGAAAGTTCCCTCACTCCGCTGACCACGACCCATGGGTAAGTACATATACCTATTATGTACCCCTCACAGATCTGCCTCCTGCCGAAGATCCTGGTTTCGTTGTTGCAACTCATTCAGTTGTCCAGAACCCAAACGGCGGAAACGAAACTGCATGGGGTGAAGGTGCTTTCACCTTCACCGATAAAGGATGGGGATGGTACGATGTTTACTATTTCAACCAACCGGATAACCCATATACGATTCTTTACGGTGTTGAATACGGTGCCGACGACAGCCTGAGGTTATGGCTGCTTGATGTTACTAACGGCGGATCGGAATCAGAACTCATCCTCACTGAATTTATTGGCGGTTCAGGTGGAGAATATGACGGGAGTGCCTATGATCCGGTATCAGGAAATTTCTTTTTCGCAAACCCTGTTACAGGTGAACTTTATGTAAATAATCTGACCGGTGACGACCCGTCATTCAGCGCAGGTACGCTCATTGGAACAGTTAAGAGCGCTGATTTCTATGACAACGGCTATTACTACGTGGATGCAGATGACAACACCATCCACCTGGTAACCTTCGACAGCAACTGGCAGATCATAAGTAACGACATCATCAGCACTATACCAAGCTCCGTTGAAGTTACTGATATTGCGATCAATCCCGGTGGTGACTATATGTACATTGTTGGCAATGTAGGGGACGGCACCACTGAAATGATAACCTGGGATATGGTTGCAGATACCTATTCAACAATATCCCTGACATTGGCCGATGGAACTCAGATAGCTTACGGAAGTGACGGCCTGCTTTATGCAATAGAACCCTCTGGTGATAACGAGGCAAGTGCCTATTTGCTCGATACCGACACAGGCGTATCTGAACCAATAGAAGGTGATCCAATAATCATTATTGACGATCCCTTCAGCGACATTTCCAAAGGAACTATTATGTAGATTACACCAAAATATTCACTTCAAACCCGGGCTGCCTCCAGTCCGGGTTTTTTTAAATTGAAAAATGACAACTTATCTTAAAACTCAACTCTTAGATCTCAACACTAACCTATTCCCCAACCACAAAATTGATCCCGAAGTGAAAGTTTATGTACTTCTGGTTCCGGTAGTTGATAACCGAAAGTACATTGTCGCTCAGGAAGTATACCTGCAGCGGCCCGGCATTGAATACCAGTCCGGCGCCCAGGTTGAAAGGCGCAAAGCGATGGTAGGTATAAGCCACCTTAAAAGCAAAGTAATAGGCCAGGGTCTTGTCGAAAGAGACTGAAAAGGAAGGCTCGAAATAGTCTTTCATGAACCTGCCGGAAAACAGGAAGCTGATACGGTTCATGCGGTCAGGACTGTAATATTCGGCACCCACGATCAACCTGGCCGGAAGGTCGCTCCTGTATGCCTCAGAAAGCTCTTTTACATCAATGATCGATTCGAGGCTGTCGGCATAAGTTGACATGATGCCGTTGTCGGTCACCTCTTCGTCTACGTAAATTCCCTCGAAATTTATGGTGTCATATTTGTTCTCAAAGCTTTTCAGGCCAGACTTCCAGTTTATGTAACCAAAATCAAGAAAGCTGAAATTGACGCTCACTCTTTCTGTGATCTTTATATCCGCTCCCAGGTCGAGAGATACCCCGAAGTTCCTGTAATTATAATAATAGGAGAAAGGATTGAAGGCGTTGCCGGCAGAATCACGGCTCAGGCCCGAAGTATGGATGAGGAAGCTCGTTTCGGCACGAACGGCATAAGCTGTGGCATCATTCTCCTCGGTCAGAAGTCTTGTATCATTATATACCGTGCTTATGTTCGACATACCCCTGTTCACATTGAACCTGGCCCCGATCGAAACCCTGCTCCCTACAGGGAATGCCAGGCCAAGGTAATAGGATACGAAATGGTCTGACTGGAAATTAACCGGGCTAAGGTCTATATGCCTGTCCTTTATCGAAGTATTGCCATGCCACATCAGCTCAATAAGGTCATTCACGTAAAAGCCCCTCACCAGCAACCTGTGCCGGATACCTGTGGTCAGGTAACTTTTCTTCACTTTGAACCCAAGGTGGATAAGGTCATTGTCAACCGACCCGGTCAGGTAGTTAATCCCTCCGGGCTCGCCTGCAACATTTCCCAGGTCAAGGTAAAGGGAATCACTGCCTGACCGCTCTCTGAAAATATCGTTAAAAGTAAAGCCTGTACTGTACACATTTGCCGACAATGAGGAAAGCAGGGGAAAACCCACAACAGTATTGCTGTCGGAAATGTAAGCCGGGTTGCTGTAACTGCTCTGGGGAACCATATCAAACCCGTGGAGCATGTAGCTTGTCTGAGCGTTCAGCAGGGCTGCTGAAAAAAGTGCTGTCAGGAGAAAAATTGCCTTTTTCATCTGAATTCTGAGGGTTTTTTTATGGTTTCATCGCAAGGTCAAAACCTATGGCAATAGTCATATTATAATGTGATTGAAGAACCACCGGAACAGTCCCGTTATTGAAAGTGACAGCCTCTACAAGCAGTATGGCTTCGTCGGCCCTTTCCATATTCCTGAAAAAAGTTTCACTTACCGGGGCAAGCGATTCCGAAAAAGATGGTTCGATAACAATTCCCTCATCATCCACCGGCGCCGAGTCAACAACAGAGAATTCGATGGTTTCCAGTATCTCACCGGTTTCCCTTTCAGGGAGGCTTAGCCGGAGGTGCATGTCGAACGGAAAACCGTTATTTACTTTTGCCAGGAGATATCCTTCCCGCATATCAGGATAATCACCGGGCATTTCAATTACTATGGTATCCATAAAAAAGAGCTTTTCCGAGCTCAGGACCATAGGCACTTCCAGCCTGGCATCAATGGATATCCCTGAGGTTGAGGAAAGGAAATTATAATCCTGGCCATTCCAGTTTGTTATCCCTGACAGTTCATATTCAAGCCTGTCGGGCCTGATAGCCAGCAACTCCACCAGGGCTGAATTATTTTTGTCGAAAAGAAACGCCCCCACTGCCTCTTCACCTTGCTGCTCAGGCGCCTCAATCGTTACAAACTCCACGTTCAGGGTCTGATCTTCACCGCTTTCAGTGTTTACCCCAGTGATAAGTGGAAGCAATTTCATAGGTATGCCAAAGGTATTCCTGTATTCCATGAAAAGCTTCGGGTCATCAAGTATTATTTCACCCTGGAGCCGGTCGAGGAAGCTGACGTCAAAATCAAGTGTTCCGTATCCAAGTTCGAGATTCTGCATTCCAAGGTTGCCATCGGCAAAATCCAGGTCAAGGTCTTTCAGTTCGATGCCTGTGTTTATTTTAAAGGAAGAGTCAAAAACAATTGTAGTTTCGGAAGGCAGTAACGTAACTTCGTAGACTACCGGGATACGGTTATATGGGGTTTCTTCAACCGTGGTCAGGTCAAGCAGGATATCTGCAACCTCCCAGTTGTCTTCGGCGGTGGTTCCCTTACCGATAAATACATCCCTCAGGGGTATCTCTCCGTCGATAAGGGCGGAAGGGAGGCTGATCCGGACTTCTATATCCACCATCAGGTCGGTGCTGAGGGATGAAAAGACCGTACCCTCCCCTGCATCTATATGATAAAGTTGTTCCCCGCCGTCAGGATCAAGGATGATAATGCTTGTATCGCTTACCACCACCTGTTCCTGCAGCTTCCCTTCACCGGCAACTACTTTTACATCCACAGCAGAAAGCTCAAAAAACAGGCCGTCATCAAGGTTGATCATTACGCTGTCAGGTGCGCTTCCGGGGCTACCGAGACCCAGAACACTTATTTCGAAAACATTTGATATTTCTCTGTTGCTTAAATGGATGATTTCAGTATGGCTCTCTTCAGCGCCGATGTAGTCTATTTCGAAATCACTCAGAAGACTTCCGTTTTCAAAATCAAAGACCTCTATCTCAATGTTCTCTAAAGCAACCGGAAGGTTGTTCTCTACCAGCAGTTCGAGAGTCCCTTCCGACACGTCCAGCGAAACAAAATCCTGGATTGGGTCCATGTTGAGTGAAAAAGGCTGTTCGAGGTACATGGCAGGAAAAACAGCCATGGAACCGTTGTAGGCCAGCAGGCTGTCGGCTGAAGTTTCATCAATATATGGGATCAGGTCTGACAACAGGTAATCGTTGGAGACCAGGAATTCATCAAAGGTGATCTCCCCGATGGGGAAATTATGCTCTCCCGACACACTTTCCGGAGGGGTATAAATACTGTCGATAGGCAGCATTATAGCTGAATCCCTTTTATAGACATAAAGGTAGGAACTGTCGGGGTTGGTAAGGAGGTTTGTATCGGAGCCTATGATATCCTCAAGCTCGAAGCCGGCCTGGATGAACGGAAGGGCAATCCCCGGCTTCCATTCAGAAGTTGATATTTTGTCAAGGTCTTTCCTGCAGGAAAAAAGTGCAATGGCAGCAATGAACAGAAGCAAACATCTTCTCAAAAAAATTAGTGGTCTTACAGATCTCATAGCATGTGGTTTTTGCAGAAACGGAGGATGGCAGCTTCAAAAACCCTGCACACGAGGGAAGATAAATATAGTTATTTAATGCCATTATCCTATTATCATCAGCTTGAATTCATATATTAACGGGCCAATCGGGCCATCTGATATACTGTGTATAATTATTGCATCAGAGATTCCGTGTATTAAAGCCGCTCCTTCTAGGTTCTTTCGGGTATATAGGATAGCAATATCTTAAAAACACTTCAACACTGCTGCCGTTCCCGTCTTTCGAAACAGCATTATGGTTGTACTCCCAGGCTACGCCAAGGTTGAAGCCATTGTACCTGATCCCTGCCATGATACCTGCTGCAGAAGCAACCCTGTACATCAGGCCTCCCCAGAAAAGATCGTTGTAAGTTACTATGGCATTTACATCCACCTGGAAAGTATTGGGTGTGGCCCTTGCCTGGATCCCCGGGGTGACCACGATGCTTTTGTCCCTATCATCCACAACGGTAAAATGATAGCCGCCAAAAAGGTAGAAGTGCCTGGTAAGATTGATCTCCGGGGCGCCAATTTCTGCTGAAGATCCAAGGAGGTTTGAGGCCGACAACCCAAGGTAGTATTTCCTGGGGTTCTGGTAATGCAGGCCGAAACCTGCATCAGTGATCATGCCATTCTCCACTGAATTACTCTGAAGCAGGGGGTCTTCACCCCATCCGTAAAGCTCAGAAAAATCAATTGATTTCCTTATCATATTCAGCGAAAGGCCAAGGCTGAGCATGGAGTTATTCTTTAGTACATGATGATAAGCATACATGAGCTTCAGGTTGACGTTCTTCTCAAAGCCCAGCATGTCGTACTGAAGCACAGCGCCCACTCCGCTTTTTATCCTGTAAATGGGCATATCGAACGACAAACCGTAGGTTCGCGGGTAGATCGTATTCCCCTGCATATCCTCTAAACCAATCCACTGGTGCCTCGCGATACCGGATCCGCATACAGCCCCTGAAACACCGGCGGCGGCAGGATTAAGGTACACTTTATTGAACATGTATTGTGTCAGCAAGGGTTCCTGCTGTGCCGAAGCACAGGTCGCGAATACTAAAAGTAATAATGTCAAAAGCCCTTTTCGCATATCTATCAGTTGAATATTAGTACCTGTTTTTCTTTATCAATTGTGAAATTTCCCACCTGGTCGAGCAGATCACTTCCTATCAGTAAAAGTCCGCCGTTTTTCCTCACCCTGCATTGAGCATCCTCAATGATCGTTTCGCCTATCCTTACCTTTCTGAGAGTGACAAGAGAACCTTCTTCGATCCTGTCGTTCTGAACGATTTGCTCAAAATCCCCTGAAAAATCAGACCTCTTTATGCCGCCTTTCTGCAAAAGTTCGATCACCACCGATTCATCGATCATTGATCCGGTGGCCTCAGGGTCCAGGATTGCATTTACACTGAAATCATTGATAAAGCATTTTACCCTGAACTTGTTTTCGGCCGTCATCTCAAATTCTATTACATTACCTGTGGTATCGGTAACTATCTGTATCTCAGTTTTTCCTTGCTTTTTCCGACCGGGATCGTAATCTTTGGCCAGCACCGCAAATTCCGTCCTCCTATTCAGATGGAACGCCGCCTCCCTGTGTTCTTTGGTGGGAAGCGATTCAACGTATGCATCATCCAGGGTGGTCCCTTTTTCAAAGAAATACCCTTCTTTCCTTACATCTTTAGAAAGGGTTCTCGGGATCCTTTCCCCATAACCCCTGGCAACCAGCCTTCCGGGATCAATTCCTTTCGAGATAAGGAAATCCACCACTGCCTGAGCCCTCTTTTGTGAAAGGTTGTCGTTATACGACAGTGACGCCCGAGAGTCGGTATGGGACCTCAGTTCTATCACCAGGTTGGGATTATCATCAAGGATCTCAACAAGCTGCAGAAGGGAATCCTGGTACTGTGGTTCGAGTGTCCACTCATCGAGGGGGAACAATATATCAGGCAGAACAATTGGTGACTCGGGTATTGGTTCAAGAAACATCCTGGTGCTGAAGCTGCGGTCGCCCATATGGCCTTTTGTGCTGAAGTAATCCTTCGCCGTAAAATAATTTGGCTTCCGGGCCATCACCTGGTAATCACATCCTTCCATAACTTGTGTGGTATCGAACTGAAAACGGCCTTTAGGCCCGGTGGCTGAATATATTGTGTCGCTGAGATCTTCATTGATCAGTAAAATGTCCGCATCCCCGAGGGAGAGCAAGGTTTCTTTGTCGCTTACATGGCCGGCAATGGTGAACACTAGATCCCTCCTGGTATATGAGTAAATATCGTCTTCACCGGCTCCGCCGGGCCTGTTTGATGTGAAATATCCTTCTTCCGGAAAATCGGCAGTTATCAGGCGGAAATCATCATATCCCGAGTTGATGGGTGAAAGCAGGTTTACCGGTTCGCTGCAGGTATTCCCTTTAAGCACGCATTTGTATATATCGAGCCCTCCGTAGCCCGGATGCCCGTCCGACGCAAAAAGCAGCAGTGAGTCCCTGTAAATGAACGGGAACATCTCGTTTCCAAAAGTATTTACTTTGCTGCCCAGGTTCACGGGCCTTCCGAAGTCCTCATCCTTACTTTTCCTCCTGGCTATCCACAGGTCTTTTTCTCCTTTTGTGCCTTCTCTTCCTGACGAGAATATGATCATCAGCTCATCGCTGCTGACCGCCGGGTGCCCGGTATTGGAAGCGGTGTCGGATATCACCTCAACAGGCTCCTGCCATATGCCCGCTGATTTTTCCGATTTCATGATCCTGCAGAACTTCTTCATCGCACGCATCCTCACACAACGGGTAAAGTACATTGCATCATGTTCTGCGTTGAGTTCTGGAGTTCCCTCGTGCGAAGCAGTGTTTACATTCTCGCCACCCTGAAGCAATACGGGCGCTGTCCATTGCTCATTGTTCAGGCTGCTCTCGAAGAGGTCGGAGAAATCGTGGCCTGACCATTGATCAATGTGTTTTCCTGTGGATACCTCCCGGTTCGAAGTAAATACGATCTTATCCTGATCATCCGAAAGATACGAGGGTGAAAAATCGTCATAGGCCGAATTCAGTACAGCAACAGCATTCACCTTTGCCCTGGCACGGTTTTTTTCGTTTTTTTCGATCCAGTCGCAGGAGGCCAGCCCCTGTTTGGCTTCCTTGCTGTACTGCTCCATCTTCAGGTATTTCTTGTAATACTTTCTGGCTTCACCTGTTTCACCTTTCATCCGCAGGATATCCGCATACCTCAGGTAAAGGTCGGAATAAATATTCCCGAAAGATCCTTCGGCCAGCTCGCTGTAAAGCACTTCTGCACTGTCGGGATTGTGCATCAGCCGGTGGCACTCGGCAAGCTTGAAAATTGCATATTCCTTCTGGCGGCTATCCTCTTCAAATTTGGAGATGGCTTCCTTATATAGCTCAGCAGCTTCGTTATACTGCATTATTTTGAACTTAACATCTGCTTTCTTCACTTCGCGTTCCTGTGAAAAGCCATCACCGGCAAAAAGCGCCAGAAGGATCAAGGTTGATATGATTGTTTTTCTCACCATTCTTTCCATCTTCTTTTATTAGTGCTTGATGATACGGTTATAGTAATTTCTTTTCCCGTCTGTTATCTTGAGGATATAGATCCCGCTCCTGAGATGGGAGATATCGATCTCGATATTGTTTGGGTCCGGTACTGTTTCGGAATGTGCTTTTTGGCCGTACACTGAATAGAAAAAGGCTGTTAGCGGACCCGCTAAATTATCATGGATGGTAACTTTAAGGTTCCCCTCAACAGGATTGGGATAGGCTTCGGATGAATTCCTCAACAGCAATACGCTTCCTTTACGGTTATATTCTATACTGTTGTACCCTATGGCTGTCAGTTGATAGAAATAGGTTCCGTCAGGAGCTTTGATCCCGCTTTCAGTCTTTCCGTCCCATTTACCGTCTACTTCATCTATCTCATACACCTTGGTTCCCCACCTGCTGTAGATCTTCACTTGCAGCTCTTCAACTCCTTTTGTCCTTACTTCAAAGAAATCGTTGTATCCGTCATCGTTGGGGGTAAATACATTGTTCGCCTCGATCTCGACCTTGATATCCACAAATATTATCACTGTATCTGTTTCTGTGCAATAGTATGGCGGACCCGAGTTGACTTCAAGTATTACTTCATGTTCACCAAAAGTGGTGAAAGTGTACGAAGCCTGCTTGTTTGCACTGGTATCCGTATCACTGAAATGCCACACCCAGCTCTCAGGATCGTTGGCGTTGAAGTCAAAATCTACGGTAAGCGGTGTAATCCCTGAAAGCGGCTCAGCAATTATTTCAGGACCGAGATAAACTTCCGGTATCAGCATTACTGTATCCTCGAAAATACAATCCTCCGAGTCGTAAGCCTGTATCACATATTCACCCGAGGTGAGACCTGAAATAAGGCCGCTGCTCACCTCTTCGCCATTCATATAGACATTGTAGGGAGGATATCCTCCGAAGACCTCCAGGTCAATACTTCCGGAATAATCGCCGTAGCAAACTTCAGGGATTACTTCATAATTACAGGTTATTGGCTGGAATTCAGGATCGATAAAAACAGTCATTGTAGTGTAGCCATAGCAACCCGCATCACTGTATGCCCTGCATTCCACATCGTAATAGCCGGGCTCACTGTAAGTGTGGACCGGGTTTTGCTCAAGCGAGGTTTCCCCGTCCCCGAATATCCATTCGTAATAATCAATGAAATAAGGGCTTTCCACCTCCGCATCCCCAAAGAAATAAACCTTTGGTCCCGTGCAGAAGTTATCATAGTCAATGGTAACCTCGGGCGAGGGCTTGGAGTACCTCCAGGCATTGAGCGTATCATTATTTATATTGTCGTCGAGGGTGCCTATCAGCCAGATCTTGAAAAAATATTCGCCTTCGGCGGAAATATCCACTTTATCTTCGAAAGTGTGTGTGATACTGCTGTATATAGGTCCCGGAATTGTGTCATAATGGATTTCGCCATTATCCAGTTGCCAGGCCAGTTTAAGGTTACTGAAGGGCACATGGCCGAACAGGTGCAGGTAAACCGTAACACTGTCTTCACCCGGGTGGGCACATTCAAGGGTAGGGCTTACAAGCTCCAGCACGCCAATGTCGACGACAAATTCCACGCATCCCATATCCGGAGCCTGCGTGCTGCGCAATATACCGTCGATATCATAAAGCACACCTTCTACAGGGATCCCTGCGCCGTTAATGGCACGCTGGTAAGGCAGTGGTACAGTGTCGGCTTCAAAGAATGAATTGACATTCATCGAGTTGGCATCTCCGTTAACCGTTTGCCCCCACTCAAACAGGCTGGTGTATTCAGTTCCGTCAAGATAACCTATTACCCCTTCAGGATCATAATAATTATTATAATCCAGGTTGAATCCATCTACAGACTCCAAAAATATAGGATTACCTTTTGTGGATACATTCAGGATGTTATTCCTTATCAGCAGCTCATTGCAGTCGCTAATTTTCAGGCTGTTGCTCCTGCCCAGGTTATCGAGGTTGGCGGTGTTGACCGAATTATAATAAATGCTGCATGAATCGGTGCTTTCAAGATTTATGCCGTGGACCAGCCCTGCTCCCAGGGTGTGAACAAAGTTATTGATGATATTGACCTTGTCAGATAAAACGGCAGAGATGCCCCGGGTGCCGTCAGGTGCACTGTTGGAGCTGTAAACATTGTATAGATAATTTTGAGTGATATCTATGGCGTTACATCCTATCACAATAGAAATACCCTCATTGACATTGCTGATCTTGTTATGTCTTATCCCGATAGAGTCTGAATTGGTGACATATATGCCCTGGACTGCATTTATTAACCTGTTATTGTCAATAGTAAGGTTCGTGACAAAATCCTTTACGAAGATCATTGAAGAAGCCCAGTCGGTCATGCCCGTGAAGTTGTTTCCGCTGATCTCTATATACCCTGTGCCCGGGTCGGATACCAGTATACCGCTCGACCTGCTCCTCATAAGGTCGAACCGGCTCTCTGTTATCCGCACCTCTGTTGTGCTGTTCTCCATCATTATGGCGTAATCGAAATTGTTCCTGGCAACGAAGTGGCAATTTGTGAACGATATGTTTTGCACACCCTCCATTGACACTATATAGTTCGATTGGCCCCCTTCCGCTCCTGCCTCCAGTCCGAGGTTTTCGAACATAATATTGGCTGCCCCCTCAAGCAGGATCATTGGCTCAAACTTGATTGTGCCGGGTTTAAGGCGGATAATAGCCTTTGTACTGTCGCCGTTTTCGGAACGAAATGTTACGGTATTATCTTTTGATGATCCCGGAATGCTGCCCAGTATAAATTTTTCTTCATAGATACCATCCCTTACCAGGAAGGTAACCGGACAGGTAACTCCGGATGAGTTGAGCACCTCGGCCACATCCCGGAAAGAGTTGAAATCTCCGTCGGCACCACCGATTGTGTAAGTGCCGCAAAGTGGCGCTGCGAGCTGGTCGCTGGTGGCGGTATCGTTGATATGGTTACAATCCGTTGAGTTGTTGGGCCCGGAAGTCCATACTTTTATCACATACAGTTTTCCCGGAAGAAAATCAAAATCTCCGATCGTCACCTCAGAATTTTCGCCGGTATCCAGGCTGCCTGTCCAGGAATATGCCTCCTGCCCCTGCTCATTGACCATCCAGTTTATTGTGGCAGATGTGAGGGTTCCTGAGCCCTGGTTCTGGAGAACTACCGATACCTCCTCCAAACCTCCGCTTATTGGCTCAACCGGGCTTATAACCTCATTGATCCCCGCATCATTGGGACAGGGGTCATATTCTCGTGCTCCCACATCAGGATTGGAAGGGTCTCTGGGGCTGCTGTCAATATCTTCTGTGATCCCGGATACTGGAATGCCGGCATCATTCAGCAAAGCCTGGTTAATAGACAGGTCGGTGCCGGATGTATAATATGGGTTAACAAAGAATGATGTCTGGTCCATATCAAGTGAATCGGCCCATACCGAAAGGTCAGTGAACCTGTTTCCATTCACAAAACCTATTGTTTTATCGCTGCTGAAATAATCGTTCCTGTCGAAATCCAGGATAGGCTCATTCATTTCTATCCTGACAGGTACGCCGGCAAGATCTATGTTAAAGATATTGTTCTTTGCCCCGATGGAAGAACTTGATTTTATCGAAACACAGGCGCTATTTCCCTGTTGGTCATTATTGGTGACATTGAAACTGTTGAAATACAGGTTACTTGAGGTTGCGCTTTCCAGTTTCAACCCGATGCAGGCCCCTTCACCAATGGTATGCACGAAATTATTAATGATCAGTGCTCCTGATGAATTTCTCACCTGAATGGCGCATATGTCATTTGGTACATTTTCATCGCTGGTTATGTTGAAAAAACGGTTCTTCCTGATTTTTACCTCTGTGCTGCCGTTAGATATCGACACACCATCGTTTACCTCATCAAATAAATTCCCTTCTATGACAATACTGTCAGATTTAAGCACATCGACTGCCCTCATGCACCTCTCGAAAACATTGTTGTAGATGCCAACATTGTTAACATATTCGTCAAGTATCAAAGTTGAATATCCCCAATCTGTTGCACCAAGTATTTTGTTTCCGCTGATGTTGACAGCCCTGGTATCATCGCCGGTCAACAGTATGGCCGCTGCCCTTGAATTGGTGCTTTCAAAACCGCAGTTCATCACTGTTGAGTTAATGCTTCCGCCGGTGATCACCACACCCTTATCACGTTCGTTGCCCACTTCGAAATGGCAATTACCTATCTCAACGTTCTCAGCCCCGTCGAGAATAATACCATAGGTTTCGAAGCTTATTTCAGAACCGGTCAGAAAACCAAGCCTGTTGAACCCGATATGACTTGTGCCTTCAAGATAAAAAATGGGCTCGTTCCTGAAGGCGTTTTCTATCGTTTGTATTGTCACCTTCAGACTGTCAGACGATTGTGAGGTAAAGATGACTGTATTTTCCTGGCTTGTTCCCGCGATGTCTTTGATCAGGACCTGCTCCCGGTAGGTGCCATCGGCAATGGCAATGGTAACCGGACAGGAAACTCCGGCCAGGTTCAGGGCTATTGCGGCTTCAGTGATCGTAGCATAATTACTGTTCGGACCTCCTGCTGTGTAGTATCCGCATAGTGGTTCTGAAAGCTCACGGCTTGTAATTCTGTCATTGGCCTGGTTACAATCTGCAGAACCATTGGGGTCTGATGTCCAGATCTCTATTTCATAAACCTTTCCGTCATCAAAATCAAAACTGCCTATCACTGTCACTGTGTTGTGGCCTGCTGCAAGGTTACCGTTCCAGGTAAACGGCGCCTGTGCTTCTCCGTTTACAGTCCAGTTGATGGTAGTTGAATTGATCACACCGGTTCCCTGGTTTTGCAATTCAACTTCAATATTTTCATTGCCTGTGCCAAGAGGGTTTTGAGGGTTGACCAGCCTGTTTATGCCCGCATCATTGCCGCAGGGACTGTACTCTTTTGCACCTATGTCGGGATTTGTGGCATCCCTGGGTGTTCCGTCAATGTCTGTGTCAATTCCGGCAATGGGTGTTCCGGCATTGTTGAGCAATACCTGGTTCATTGCCAGGTTAGTGTCTGAAGTAAAGAAAGGATCGACAGAGAGGGAGTTCTGGTCCAATCCGGTTGATGATGACCATAAAGCAAGGTCAAAAAACTCCTCTTCCTCAATTTTACCTACCAGGCTGTAAAGGCTGTAGTAATCATTCCTGTCGAAATCAAACTGGATCATGCTTCCTTCAATAAAAACAGGAGTGCCATTCCGCAGGATATTTACAATGTTGTTTTTTGAACTGATCATGGAGGAACCCTGTATCCATATCCCGTTGCTTTTTCCCCTGAAATCATTTCCGGAAATATTGATGCTGTTATAATAGATATTGCAAAGCTCTGCATATTCAATGATCAATCCGTTCACAGGGCCTTCACCATCGGTATGGATGAAATTGTTATAGACCGAAGCATAGGAAGTGTTCTCGAGGTGTATTCCAGCCGTACCTTCAGGTTCATCCGGGTAACCGAGAATGTTATAGATCCTGTTACCGTAAATTTCAACATAAGGGCTCTCATCGGTTATCCTGATCCCGCTGTTTGTGTTGTGGATCTTGTTTCCATGTATGATCACACTGTCGGAATTATCAACCAGTATTGCCCTGTATGTTTCAGTCATTTCGTTGTTGCTGAACAATATCCTGCCCGCATTCGCTTCCACAACCACGGCTGAAAAGTTCCAGGCCGTCCCGCCTCTTACGAAGTTATTGCTCACCTCGATATCACCCGTACCTTCACCCTCGATCGAAATACAACCTGAACGGATATTCAGGCCGTTAAAATAGTTACCGGTAGCTGCGATATCGTGGCTTCCTCCCCTGATCTTAAGGCCGAAGTCGGAACGTTTCCGGGAATCTATAAAACAACCTTGTATGTTTATGTGCGAAGCTCCTTCGCAAAGTATCCCGTAATTGTTATTACTGGTTTGCGATCCGGTGTATAATCCCAGGTTTTCAAAGTTCACATGGCTGGCCCCTTCAAGGAGTATCATCGGTTCAAATTTCAGAGCACCCGGATCGATCTGAATAACGGCTGCAGTGCTGTCGCCGCTCTCAGAGCGGAAAGTGACCGTATTGGCCGAAGAGGTTCCGGGGATTTCACCAAGGCTGAATTGTTCGATGTAGGTGCCATTCCTTACCAATAGCGTTACCGGACAGGTTATGCCGGCTGTATTCAATACCTCCGCTACCTCTGAAAAGGATTCAAAATCCGGGTCAGTCCCTCCTATGGTATATGTGCCACAAAGTGCTGATACTACTGTCTTTGTAATAGTATCATTGAAGTGATTGGGGTCTTCCTCACCGTTAGGATCCTTTTGCCATATCTTAAGGTCGACCGAGCCCTCAAAATCATAGCTTCCTATGGCAATTCCACTTTCGGTCTGTCCGAATTCAACAGCTCCCTCCCACTCATAGGGCGGCTGGGGCTCCCCGTCGGCAGTCCAGTTAATAGATGTACTTGTTATCGTGTTATAACCAAAATTACCCAATGTGATCTCCACATCCTGAACTCCCGGCGTTACGGGTGAAACCGGCGCATCGATCGAAACAAGCCCACCGTCGAGGGGCAGTGAGGCATAGATCCTGATATTGTCGACCGCCCAGTATCCGCTGCCATTTCCTG
>CAZXWD010000065.1:0-14194 GCA_964644135.1 uncultured Bacteroidales bacterium
GCAAGGTACCGCGGTGAAGGCTCTGTCTGCTTATAAGATGTGTCATGCTCTTCGTCCACTATGATCAGTCCGGGGTCCTTGAAGGGAAGGAAAATGGCCGACCTGGCCCCCAGGATCAGGGGTGTGTTTTTAACAGCATCGCTGTTCCCGAAATTCAATACATTGTTCCAGGTTTCGGCCCTTTCGCCTTCATTGTATCTTGAATGGTAAACACCCACAAGGTCGCCGAAATATTTTCTCAATCTGTTTATGATCTGCGAGGTAAGGGCTATCTCCGGAAGGAGGTACAATACCTGTTTATTCTGCCTGAGCTGCTCCTCGATCAGCTTGATATAGATCTCGGTCTTGCCCGACGAGGTAATGCCGTGGAGCAGTACCACTTCCTTTTCCTCAAATCCTTTTTTGATGTCTTCAAAAGCCACGGATTGGTGTTCACTGAGCTCTATGTCAGAAACTGAGGCAGGCGCCGTTACCTCTTCAAAGCGGCTGACTGTTTTTTCATGAGTTTCGAGTATGCCCTTCTTTTCAAGGGATTGCAAGCTTGAATAGCCGGCGTCCACACTTTTCAGAAGATCGGTGCGCTTAATCTCTTTCAGTTCCTTTTCTCCGTTCCTGGTCAGGTTTATGAATGATATGAGCAATTGGAGCTGCTTGAACGCCTTTTTGCCGAGGGTATCAAAGATCTCTCTCAGCTTCTGCTCATCACCCGAGATCTCTCCGGGCATACTCACATAGACCTCTTTCCGTGGCTGATAACGGTCCTGCAATTCCTCTTCAAGTAATACAACACCTTTCTCTATCAGGTTTTTTATGAGGGGGAGGATCTTTTGCTGGTCGGTGATCTCAATGGCTTCCGAAACCGGCAACTTCGACCTGTTCATCAGGGCTTCTGTTATAAGCAATTCTTTTTCAGAAAGGTCTGTTACATCGGAGTCAAAATCGGGGTTCAGTACGATGCTCGATTCGCTTGTAAGCTTGAGCCCTGAAGGAAGGGCAGCATTCATGACCTCCCCGGGGGTGGTCATATAGTATTCGGCCATCCATTCCCAGAACTCAAATTGATTTTCTGCCAGTACTGGCTTTTCATCGATAACAGACAGAATATACTTTGGCGTGACTGTTTCGGGCACCTTCTCATGGACCCTTCTTACCAGTCCTGAATAGATCTTCTTCTTCCCAAACTGCACGGCAACCCTTTTCCCTGATTGCACCTGCCCGTTGAGATCGGCCGGAACCCGGTAGGTATAGTAACCCGGTAACGGCAATGGAAGCAAGACATCAGCAAAAAAGGTTTTTTTCATATGAAAGATGGGAGGCTAGATTGAGAGCACCTGTGCGATACGGTAAAGCTCCCGGTTTATTTCCTGGTGATGCTTGATTGATCTTTCAAAGGGAGTATAGACCACTTTTCGGTTCATGCTGCCTATCATGATGTTCTTTTCGCCGCCGATCAGTGCCTTCACAGCCGCATGGCCCAGCCCGCTAGCCATGACCCTGTCGAATGCACTGGGTGAGCCTCCCCTCTGAATGTGTCCCAGTATGGTCACCCTGGTCTCAAATTCGGGGAATTTCTTATTGACTTCGTCAGCCACCTCCAGGGCCCCTCCAAAATCATCCCCTTCCGATACAATTATGATCCCGGAAGTCTTGTTCTTTCTCCAGTCATTTTCGATCTTGTCCATAAGTTGATTGATAAAGGTGGGGCTTTCCGGAATGAGTATGGCTTCTGCCCCTGTGGCAATGCCACTACGGAGTGCAATAAATCCGGCATCCCTGCCCATGACCTCAACGATGAACAACCTGTCGTGCGAGTCAGCTGTGTCCCGGAGCTTATCAACTGCTTCCACAACGGTGTTTACGGCAGTATCATAGCCTATCGTATAGTCTGTCCCGTAAAGATCGTTATCAATCGTTCCCGGCAATCCAACGATGGGAAAGTTGAATTCCGAATCGAATACCTTGGCTCCCGTGAAAGTACCGTCCCCACCTATCACGATCAAAGCATCTATATTGTTTTTTACCAGTGTTTCATGGGCTTTTTTCCGCCCTTCTTTGGTGCGGAACTCTTTTGACCGTGCCGATTTCAGGATTGTTCCGCCTCTTTGTATGATATTCGAAACAGAATGGCTTTTGAGATCCACAACACTTCCATTTATCAACCCCTGGTATCCTCGGTAAATACCCATTACCTCAAGTTCTTCATATATGCTTGTCCTCACTACGGCCCTGATGGCTGCGTTCATTCCCGGTGCATCCCCACCGGATGTGAGGACACCGATTTTTTTGATTGTTTTTGGCATTGCCGGTTTCTTTTTTTCTTCCCCTTGAGACTTTAATTTTATACAGGAAGCTGCAAAATTCGACGTCAATTAATTTTTGTCAGGTTTTCTGGAACCTTTATAGAGTTCAAAATTAGCAAATCTGCACTCGAGAGGGCCGTTGAAAAGGATTAATTTTTTTGAAGTGCGCAATCCTACGTTCTTGAGGGCTTCCATGTCGGATGTCAACACCCACGCAGAAAATCCCAGGTAATTATTTTTCAATGTATCACCCAGCTCGCTGTAAAGATCAGATATATTATCCGTTTTCATTCTTTCTCCGTAAGGAGGGTTCGTAATGATGATCCCTTCCGGCCCTGATTTCGAAGTATCCCTCACATCTTTCTTTTTCAGGTCGATTTCCCGGCTCAGCCCGGCCGTCCTAATATTGACCCTGCTTGCCGAAAGAGCTGTGCCTGAAAGATCACTCCCGAAAAACCTGCAGCCGGGACTTTTCTTTTTTCCTTCCGCATCCTGCTTAATATCATTCCATAATTTTCCGTCGTAATCGGTCCAGTTCATAAACCCATAGTTTTCGCGGTAATGCCCGGCAGGGATATTCATTGCCTGCATGGCACCTTCTATAAGCAGTGTGCCGGAACCACAAAAAGGATCATAAAGATCTACATCACCCTTCCAGCCTGTGAGCATTATCATGCCGGCTGCAAGCACCTCGTTCAGGGGGGCTTCAGCGCTTCTTTTCCTGTACCCTCTCAGGTGGAGGGAGCTCCCTGAACTGTCGAGTGATATGGTAACCTGTTGCTCTTTTATATGAAGGTTGACCAGGATGTCAGTATTGTTTGTATCAACCGAAGGCCTTCTTTTGTGCTTTTTCAGAAAACGGTCGGCAATGGCGTCTTTGCAGCGCAGGGCGGCAAAGTGGCTGTGGGTGAAAATACCTGAAAAGATAACAGGATCGATGGCAAAGGTCTTCTGAAGGGTCAGGAATTTTTCCCAGGGGATCCCGAGCACTTTTTCATAAAAATCATCCTGGTTGCTTATACTGAATTCAGCAATGGGCTTTATCACTCTCAGTGCCGATCGGCAAAGGTAGTTTGCCTTATACATCATCTTTTTATCACCGGTAAAAGATACACCCCGTTTTATGATCCGGATGTTTCCGGCACCCAGTTTCTCAAGTTCGCCGGCCAGCACTTCTTCCAGCCCTTCAAAAGTTTTGGCGATAAGCCTGTCAGAATTCTCCAATAGTTCCAAATCGGTTTCTTTTATTTTTGAGTATTTTCACCGGTCAGTCCCACACTGCGCCTGACCCGCTTCAGCACTACTCTCCATTTCTTTTTTCTTTCGTTCCCGATAAGATAGGCAAGGGGCTTAAGATCATCTACCTGTTCGAAAAGTATCTTAAGTGTGGCCATAAAAGGAATTACGATGAGCATTCCTGTTATGCCCCATACCATTCCGCCGACTATAATGCTCAATATGGTGATCAGTGGATTAAGCCTAACGTATCCGCCGGTTATGTTCGGTGTCAGTATATTGTTTTCGGTAAATTGTATGATGGCATAAAAGAGGAAAACACTGATAGCCAGGCTTGGACTGTCGCCCGTCAGAAGGGCAAAGGTTATTGGAAAAAAAGCCCCTATCCAGGTTCCAAAATAAGGGATCAGGTTAAAAAGGGCTGACAGTACACCAAATATTACGGCATATTTTAGTCCAATTATGTAAAGGCCAATCGAATTCAGGAAGCCTAGAATGATCACTACTGTAAAAACACCGCTTATATACCTTTGGATGATCGTTGATATATCCTTCATTATCTTTTCAGTATCTTCCCTCTTTTTCTTGGGCGACACTATGATCACAAACTTTCTGAACTGTTCCCTGAAGGTAAGCATGTAGTACATCAGAACAGGAACCAGGAGAAGCTGGAACAGTGTGCCTGCCGTAGCATTTATCATATTTTCAAGCAGGCTGCTTCCCGATTCGAAAAGCCCTTTGATCCGGTCTCTCATCCAGGAATGCTGGCTTTCGGAATCCACCCCAAAGTTTTCCTGGACAAAAAGGCGGAGGTATTCAAGGTTGGCCAATGCCTTTTCCTTCAAATCGGGAAAGTCCTGTGCCAGGTTTGAGATCTGGCTGATCAGGAGGTTGAAAAACACAAGGATCACGGCGACAAATGTCAGCACCCCCACGAGCACAGCTACAGTACGCGGAAACTTCAGTTTTTCCTGTAACAACCAGGTAAGCGGATAGATCAGGGTGGCAAACAGAAAGCTGAGGCTGATAGGTATCAGGATCTGTTTCGCAATTATTATTACAAAAAAGAAAAGAATGATACCTATCACAACGTATATGGTAGCCTTAAGCAACTGTATGTTTTTGTTTTCCATTCCGGCTTAACTGTTAGGCTATGATAAAAATAATGTAATTATTTTAGTGACAGAATCTGTGAACAGTGGCATTTAAAATTTTTTACAAAGATGACAATAAAAGAGGCACAGGAAAAGGTTGACCGGTGGATAAATACAACAGGAGTTAGATATTTTAGTGAACTCACAAATACAGCCATTCTCACCGAAGAAGTAGGCGAGGTGGCCAGGATCATGGCCAGGAAATACGGCGACCAGTCGTTTAAGGAAGATGAATCGGATGAAGATCTCGCCGATGAATTTGCCGATGTAATGTGGGTGCTGATCTGCCTGGCCAATCAGACTGGTGTTGACCTTACCGAAGCTTTTGAGAAGAACATCCTGAAAAAGACAGAACGTGATTCTTCTAGGCATAAGAATAACAGAAAACTTTATTGAACCGTGTCTTTCGATGTTTGTTACATTCCTGGATGGTCAATTTATATATTGATTTTGTCAAATTATTGATCGACCCGTTTAACTTTGCCTGGTATTGCTATTTTAGTGTTTTTTAAGGAAGATTTTTTGTTATCATGATCAATCTCAATCAAAAACAGGAATTATGAAAAGTCTATGGTTTCTTGTTCATCAGTGGAAGGAATGGGCGAGGTCGTCGATGTGGCAAAAAAGCCTTGTGGCTAATATATTTATTGCCTTGCTTCTTATACTGATGTTTTCCTATATCCTTGCGATGGGCCTGTTGATCGATGAAATCCTTAAAGATGCTTTTCCTGATGAGGACCCGTTTGCTTTATTCAATTCAATTCTGCTTTACTTCTTCATTGCCGGTCTTCTGACCCGGTACCTGCTTCAACCCCTTCCCACACTCAATGTAGAATCATATATACACCTGCCGATTAAAAGAAATACCCTGGTTAACTATGTTATTTTCAAGTCGGTTGTGAATGTCTTTAACATTGCACCCCTGCTGCTGTTTGTTCCCTTTGCCATTAAGGAAGTTATTCCTGTTCATGGTCCGATTACTGGAATTTCATGGCTGATAGCGGTTCTTTTTATGGTTCTGGCAAATAATTTTCTTTCAACATATTTTAAGCGTCAACTGGCTTCCAAAGCATATATTTCTTTGATCATTGCGGTAGTGATCATCGCTATTGTGATACTTGATTATTTCAGTATCTGGTCGTTGTTGGATGCCTCCAGGGTATTTTTCGGATTGATCGTTAAAAGCCCTGCTTTTGCTGTAATACCTTTTGCCTGGGTGGTTATTACATATTTCCTCAACTTTAGTTTTCTCAAGTCAAGCTTATATCCTGAAAAGGTAAATAACCGGAAGGCTTTGAGGGTCGACAGGTTCACCGGCGCAAGGTATTTCGAGTCGCTGGGCCTTACCGGTGAGATCATCACCCTGGAAATGAAGCTCTGGCTGCGCCACAAGAGAACCAAATCGATGATCTACCTGCTTCCCCTTTTCATTCTCTATGGCCTGTTCTTTTATCCGAACCCTACCTATGAAGACGTATGGGGCTTTCTCATTTTTGTAGGAGTGTTTATGTCGGGCGGAATGATGATGAACTATATCAACTATGCATTTGGCTATGAAAGCAATTACTTCGATACTATCCTTACCAAGGAGATAGACATGAAGAAATACCTGAGGGCCAAGCTGCTGATAGGTATCATGGTGAGCGGCTTTTGTTATGTTGTAACAATACCTTATGTTTTCTTCGGATGGCATGTGCTGGCCATCAATACGGCAACATTCCTTTTCAATATAGGGGTAGTATCGTATATTCTCCTTTTCATGGCTACTTATAACAAGAAAAGGATGGACCTTTCCAAAGGCTCAACTTTCAATTACCAGGGTATTGGGGCCATGAACTGGCTGGCTGTACTGCCGGCTTTCCTGATGCCTGTCCTGATCTTTATACCATTCGGTATTTTTGGGGCCAGGTACCAGGGGCTCGCTATTATCTCGCTGCTGGGTATCATAGGGTTATTACTGATGAAAAGGATATTGAAAGGTATCTATAATAACCTGGAAGAGAGAAAGTACGTTATGGCTGAAGGGTTTAGGGATTAAATAATAAGCAGTAAATATTAAAGAGTAAATAGTAGGTTATAGAGGTTTTAGACAAGAAATCATTTAGAATTATGATAAAAGCAGAGAGTCTTAAGAAAATATACAGCGGGGTTACGGTTCTTGACCTGCCTGAACTTGAGATCCCCAAAGGAGAAAGCTTTGGACTGGTAGGGAACAACGGTGCGGGAAAGACCACATTTTTCAGGCTCGTCCTCGACCTGATCAAAGCCGATGAAGGTAAGATATTCTCAAAAGATGAAAATGTTGCGGGCAACAATTCATGGAAAAGCTATACAGGGTCTTATCTTGACAAAAGGTTCCTTATCGATTTCCTGACACCGGAAGAGTATTTCAACTTTTTGGGCAGCGTTTACAGGCTCCCCAAAGGCGACCTTGAAAAGTTCCTCGAGTCGTTCGAGGAATTTTTCAATGGTGAAGTAATGGGGAAGAAAAAATACATCCGCGACCTCTCAAGCGGTAACCAGCAGAAAGTTGGAATTGCTTCGGCACTTATGCTCAATCCCGAAGTGCTCGTGCTTGACGAACCCTTCAATAGCCTTGATCCCACAACCCAGATCAGGTTAAAGAAAATGCTCAATAAATTCAGGGAGGAACGCCAGGTTACCATGCTGATCTCAAGTCATGACCTGAACCATATCACCGAAGTATGCGACAGGATCTGTGTGCTTGAAAAAGGTAAGATCGTGCACGATCTTCCTGCAAGTTCTGACTTATTAAAGAAACTTGAAGATTATTTTGCTGCCTGATTGCAAAAACGGTATAAAAGGCAGGTACTGCCTTATTGCATTAAGACTGGCCGTATTGCTGGTTTTGTTGTTGTCACCATCATTTTATCTTTATTCCCAGAGCAGTATCCATGAAATTGAAGGCAGGATAATCGATTCCGGCACCAGGGGACCGTTGGCTTTTGTGAATATCAGCATTAATGAGGGAAAAACAGGTGTGACTACTGATATAGATGGTAAATTCACTATACGGTCTGCCAACACTGTTAATAAGATCACCTGTACCTATGTTGGCTATAAACCACTGGTCTATGAAATTACCGGAGATGTTACAGGGCTTCTGGAACTGGAAATGGAACGAACAGGGATCGACCTGCCTGAAGTGACCGTTTATGCAAAGGAAAACCCTGCCCACAGGATCATTGAACTTGCAGTTGAGAACCGGGATAAAAACGACCACGAGAACCTGGGCTCATTCTCATACACTTCGTATGAACGGACCATCATGACGGTACAGCTCGATTCCCTGTTACGGCCCGATTCTCTTATAACAACCGATACTCTCATATCCGACTCTTCATACAATGAACTGAAGGAATTCTTCGACAAGCAGGACCTGGCCATTATTGAAACCGTGACCGAAAGGAAATTCCTTGCCCCGGATAAGAACTACCAGAATGTGATTGCCAACAGGGTTTCGGGCTTCAGGGACCCGATATTTGTGTTCCTGCTTTCCCAGCTTCAATCGACCACCTTTTACAGCGACATGTTCCATTTGCTCGATAAGCACTATGTGAACCCTGTCAGCAGGGGCAGTACTAAAAAGTATTTCTTCCAGATAGAAGACACGACCTTCACACAGAGAAACGATACCGTCTTCATAATATCCTACCGTCCGGGGATCAATACAAATTTCGACGGTTTGAAGGGTGTTCTTTACATCAACTCCAACGGTTGGGCTATCCAGAATGTCATCGCACGCCCTGCCGAAGAAGAAGGCTTCCGGATCAAGATACAGCAGAAATATGATCTTATCGGTGGGGAACAATGGTTCCCGGTGCAGCTCAATACTGATATCACTTTCTTTAACGCACAGGTAAGGGCGGGTACCAGGACTGCCAATATGGTTGCCAGCGGCAAGACCTATATTAAGAACATTGAGATCAACCCTCAGCTTGTCAGGCGGGAGTTCGATGTACTTGGCATTGATGTGGAGCCCGATTCCCATGATAAACCGGATGATTTCTGGCAGGCCTACCGGATAGACAGTCTGAGCGAAAGGGACCGGCGTACCTACGAGTTTATGGACAGTATCGGACAGGAAGCAAACCTCGACAGGACGGCCAGAATTGTTGAGACAATGATGACCGGTAAAATCCCCGTTAAGTTCATAGATATCGACCTGGCCGAGCTGGTGAAATATAACGCCTACCAGGGCTGGTATTTCGGAATAGGATTACACACAAACGAAAGGCTGTCGAAACGCTTTAAGCTGGGAGGTTTCTGGGGCTACGGCCTAAAGGACCAGACAGCCAAATACGGGGCCGATGCAAGCTATCTCATTAACCGGAGGAACGAGATTGAAATCAGGGCCTCCTACAGTTACGATCTCCTGGAAACAGGAGGTGTATTGTTTGAAGGTGAAAAACAGAGCCTGTTCGATCCCAGGAACTGGGGTGATTTCCTTGTTACCAGGATGAATCTCACCGAAGATGTCAGCCTGGGATTGTCGGCGCGGCTGCTTCGTGATTTTAAGTTCCATGCTGCACTCAGCTCCAACTCAAAACAGGCTTCCTACGATTACATGTATGGCATTTCAGAAGACGGACTGTTGGTTGCCACCGACCGTTTCCATTTCACCGAGCTGAAACTGGGTTTCCGTTTCGCTTTCAGGGAAGAGTTCCTGATTACCAAAAGGGCCAGGGTTTCGCTGGGCACGAAATATCCCATTGTTATGTTCCAGTACACAAGGGGCTTCGACAATTTCCTCAGGGGTGATTATAATTTTAACAGGTTTGACCTGAGGGTGAGCCACTCCTTTTACACCAGGTACCTTGGCAGGACATACATGGAGGCCAGGGGAGGCTTTATACAGGGGAGCGTTCCTTACAGCAACCTATACAACGGAAACGGAAGTTTCAGGCAGTTTACCGTTTATGCTCCTTCAACCTTCTCCACCATGCGCATGAACGAATTTGTTTCCGACCGGTATGTTTCCTTTTTCTTTGTGCACAATTTCGGCTCACTTCTTTTCAAGACCAAAAAATTCAGGCCCGAGTTCCTTATCGCAACCCATGCTGCGCTGGGCAACCTTGTCAAAAACCGTGAAAACCATTTTAACGTGGCGTATAATACATTGGAGCATGGCTATTTTGAATCAGGCCTGCTGATCAACAACCTGCTCGACCTCAATTTCTTTTCATTGGGTGTTGGCGCTTTTTACCGGTATGGCGCTTACAGCCTTTCCACTCCATGGGAAAACCTGGCGCTTAAGTTTTCCATTGTCCTCCCGTTCTATGACTAATATAATTCCTCCACTTTTCCAGTACTTCTGAAAGATCACGGGGCAGTTCCGAATCAAAATGCACTCTCTCACCGCTCCCCGGATGGGTGAAGCCCAGTGTTTTCGCATGCAGGGCTTGCCGGGGTAAGATACTGAAGCAGTTCCTGATAAATTGCTTGTATTTGGTAAAAGTGGTCCCCTTTAGGATCTGGTCCCCTCCATAAGTAGTGTCGCCAAACAACGGGTGCCCGATGTTCCTGAAATGGACCCTTATCTGGTGTGTCCTCCCGGTTTCAAGCTTGCACTCAACCAGGGTAACGTAGCCAAACCGCTCAATTACCCTGTAATGGGTTATGGCCTCCTTGCCTTCATCTTCACCTTCCACAACAGTGAACACCTTCCTGTCTTTTTTGCTTCGCCCTATGTTCCCCTCTATTGTTCCTTCCTCATTTTCCGGTTCACCCCATACCAGAGCCTGGTAAACGCGTTCTGTTTCATGCCTGAAAAACTGCCTGGCAAGGTGCTCCTGTGCCTCTTCGGTTTTAGCGGCAATTATCAGTCCTGTGGTATCCTTATCGATCCTGTGGACCAGGAAAGGCAACCGGCCGGGCTCCCTGTCGGGCGACCGGTGCTGCAGGTGCCAGGCCAGCGCGTTTACGAGGGTACCCGTATAGTTGGCATAAGCCGGATGTACCACCATCCCTGCCTCTTTATTTACAACGATCACCTCCTTGTCTTCGTAAACAATATCAAGTGGAATGTCTTCAGGAATTATCTCTGTTTCCCTGGGGGGATAAGTAAGGACGATCGTGATCACATCACCCGGTTTCACTTTATAGTTAGCCTTTACGGGATCATCATTCACCAGGATATTATGCGCTTTGGCAGCAAGCTGGATCTTGTTGCGGGAGGCATTCTGTATCCGGGTCATCAGGAACTTATCGATCCGTAGCAGCGACTGGTTCTTATCGGCTACAAAACGGTAATGCTCGTAAAGTTCCTGGTTCTCTTCCTGCTGTTCCGGTGTTTCCTGCATAGAAGAACAAAATTATCTCGTTACGATCAGCCGCGTAGTGTATTTTTTATGGGTGCGTGTATTGATCAGTTGGATCATGTACAATCCTTTTTCGCTGACCGTTACCGGCAGGGGATTGTTGTATTTCAGGCTGCTGACCTGCTGGCCCAGTAAATTATAGATATCGACCCTGAGGTTATTGAGGTTTTCGGGATTTTTCTCGATAGCCGGCAATTCAAAGTGCAGTTGATTTCCCCTCAAGGGGTTGGGATAGACTTTGAAAGTTGCCGGCGGTGTTTCTGGATCCTCCTCTATCCCAAGGAATTCCTCCCTGCCCAGTACCGGCCTCATCATAAGTGATCCCCCGGGTATGCTTGAAGCAAGCCATTGCCCGTCGGCATTGAAGAAGATCTTGTTCTTCGAGTTGGTGTTCCTGTCGAGCCCCACGTTGAGGTTGTCGTTGGTGGTCTGTTCCCATCCCACATAGAAAACGCCGTTCACAAGCAGTGGTTCATCCAGCAGGTAAGTGTAGAATTCGGTCATGCTGTTCGAATACTCCACAAACTCGTTGAGCTGCTCGTAAATGAGGTCTCCGGGGAATCCGTTGTTATCGCCCCAGACACGCAGGTTGAAGAACCGCTGGTTGGAATTGTCCTGCACCCTGTTGAAATACATCTGCACGGCCCTGAGGGTGTCCCTTACATTCAGCTCAAATTTATAAGCAAGCTGTGCCCCTGCAGGGGTCAGGCCGTAACCGGCCTCCGGAGTACCATCATCATACGCATAATAATTCCTGAACTGTTGCCTGAATATCGTTGTATCGCCAATAGTATCGAATGCGGTGATATCACCCAGCAGGATGTGAGTTATGGTGAACGAGGTCATCTCGCCCAGGTCGAGGGAGAAGACATAGTTGACCGGCGGGCAGGCATGCTGGCCGCAGATAAGGCAGTTCTGGTATCCGGAGGTGTTGAAAGGGTCGAGGTTGCAGAATCCCCCGTCGTAAGTATAGGGGTAAAGACCTTCTTCATCCACTATTTTATACAGGTACTGGTAGTTGAACTGTGTATTGTCGAGGTTGGTAATGAACATCTCCAGGCTGTCCTTGATCTCGTTCGTGGGGTCGTTGATATATTGATTGTAGGGCATGGCCTGGTATTCCCTCAGCATCGAAGGGGCCCTTTCGGCAAAGGAAATGTCCCGGTAATATATATCGTTCTGATCCCTGTTGATGTCGAGATATACATAATCGATGTTCCAGTGATCGCAGTTACTGCGCCAGCTCGGGTTGAAATCGTTTGCCAGGCTTGCGATATTCCTGAACCTGAAGCGGAAACCATTGCGAAAGTATTTGGCACTGTCGGTAATAGGTATCATTACCTGGTTGAAATAAACCAGGTTGGAATCAAAGAAATTGGAAAGGCTCATCCCTTCGGCGCTCCATTCCCAGTTCCAGACCGTTTCTTCTTCAAATACCGAATCGCAGGGAAGCGTGATCTCGTCGTCGTAATAATAGGTAGTATCTGCGATGTGATACAGTCCGGGGTCACAGACTATGCCGGGCGCATAAACCGTATCCCCTTTTACTATTGAATCGCCGGGATCTATAATGTTGAGGTCGGCTATATCAACTATTACTGAATCAAGATATCCTGCATAAACCGTAGTGTCGTAACCGAATTCCAGCACCAGCGAATCGAACGATTCGGGCTTGTTGGCTATGCCCTGCGGTTGGTAGAAAAAGCTCAGGTAGACTGAATCAGCAATGGTGATGGCCCTCGGGAATGGGGAAAAGATAGAATCGAGCCGTATGGGCTTCGAAGTAAGTGAGTCGGCCCTGAACGGGAAAGTGCTCACATTTGAGTGCAGGTTGCCCTTGTTGTCGAGGGCGTCAAAAGTGGCCACTCCCCTGTTTGGCGGCCTGTATGCATAGCTCGTGTTAATAAATACCACACTGTCGTCCCACAGCCTGGCATTGGGATAGATCCCCTTGTTCTTGAAATCATCTAAAAAAGGAAGCCTTACAGCATCTGCTCTTTCACCGGTACCGGACCTCAGATCACTCTGTTGATGTCCCTGTTCTGATATGTACTCCCTGATAACCGGGTTTTCAGATAATTCGGTGACTATCTCCTGCGCCTGTATCAGCGGCAGCATTGCTGTTGAAAGAAGCAGTATGATAAAGAGTCTTTTCATTAAAATTCCTCAGGTATTTCTTTTAATTCTACAGGCAGTTCCTCTTGAAGCGTATCCATGGCCGCAGTGTCGGGGATTATGGTCATGATAAGGGAATCAAAATCGAAGAATTTATCTGAGCGGTACCATACATTGAGATAATCCCCCCTGTAGTATTTGCCTTCATCATCCCATTCGGGTTCCTGCCTGTAAACCCTCATTGTGCCACCGTTCTCTTCATCCATGAAGTATTCCCTGCCAACGTTGAACGATGAAAGAAGGATACGGTCCGATGCGGTTTTCCGGTCAAGCCCGATAAGGAAGGGCAGGGGAACCGGCAGGTTCCTGCCACGCCCAAGCACAAGGTCTATTTCAGACCCTTTCTCTATTTCTGTGCCTGCTTCAAGTGTATCTTCATTGAAATATTGACCAATAACGGCATCTTCGGCAAGGTAGGGCTCAAAAATAAGAGTCCTTATGTCCAGCCCTTCCGTTCTCAGCATGGTCAGGGCTTGCCTCAGGGTGAGGTCCTTAAGGTCTGGCATGGTAGTCATTTCCGGCATTATGGCCACCGTGGTTATGTAAACATTCCTGCCTTTTTTCACTTTCGATCCGGCAGCAGGGTTTTGCAGCACAATAGTGCCGGGAAGTTGTGAATTGTCAAAAACAGAATCGGTAACTATGAAATCGAAGATCTCATCAAAATCCTGGTTTTTGACCTCCAGTAAGGTCGACCCCGAAAAATCGGGCACTATGTAAGCTTCACCATGTCTTGTGTAGATATCGAGATATTTCAATACCAGAAAGAAGAGTATCACCAAAACAATGATGGCATACCCAAAGTGGATATAGAATTTCTTTTTCAGCAGAAAACTGAAGAAGCTCATTTTTTGTACTTTTACCCTGACCGGTTTGTGCCGACCTGCACGCTAAAAATAACTTAAATCGGCCGTTATTATTGTTCTCAAAGGCGTAAAGATAGGAATATTTGGAAATGCACCGGGCAGGTGCATCGAACATGTTTTAA
>CAZXWD010000065.1:14294-15384 GCA_964644135.1 uncultured Bacteroidales bacterium
AACGCCATTCACGGGACACCGGGCGAGGACGGCAAGATCCAGGGATATCTTGAACTGCTTGACATTCCTCATACTTCCTGCAACCTGGCCACATCATCTCTTACATTCGACAAATATTTCTGCAACGGTTTTGTGAATAAGCTGGGCGTTATAACAACTCCCTCAGTGCTTCTAAGGGCTGGGGAGGAGATACCGTTGGAAAAGATCGTTAAGGACATCGGTATACCTTGTTTTGTAAAGCCAAATGCCGGAGGCTCGAGTGTGGGAATAACAAAAGTGATCAGGGAGGAACAGCTCGGGGAGGCAATAAAACTTGCTTTTAAGGAAGATAAACAGGTATTGGTCGAAAAGTTCATTGAAGGCACTGAGATCACCTGCGGGGTGATCAGGCATCAAGGAGAAATACTGGCCTTGCCGATCACGGAGATTGTAAGCAAGACTGAGTTTTTCGATTACGATGCAAAATATAAAGGCATGGCCGATGAGATCACTCCTGCAAGGATATCGGAAGAAACTGCCAGGCAGTGCCAGGATCTGTCAAAGATGCTTTACAGGGAACTTAACTGCAAAGGACTTCTGAGGTTCGACTTCATTTTCAATGAGAAAGGAATGTATTTCCTTGAAGCGAATACCGTGCCCGGGCTGTCAGAGGCCAGCATCGTGCCGCAGCAGGCCGAAGTGGCCGGCATATCCCTTACCAGGCTCTTCACTATGATGATTGAAGCTGCGACAGAAAAGTGACCAGTTCATTCAGGGCATTCGCCCTGTGACTTATCTTGTTCTTCAGCTCAAGCGGCATCTCTGCAAAAGTCTTGTCATAACCATCGGGAACAAACACAGGGTCATAACCGAAACCGTCATCGCCTCTCATTTCATCGATTATCCGTCCATTAACCATACCTTCAAACTGGTATTCCTTGCCCCTGAGTATGAGAGAGATCACTGTCCGGAACCTTGCGGAGCGTTCCTTTGCTCCTTCCAGTTCTTCAAGGACTTTCTTTATGTTGTTGACTGAGTTGCCTTCCGGTCCTGCATACCTGGCCGAGATAACACCCGGTCTCCCGTCAAGGGCATCGATCTCAAGGCCGGT
>CAZXWD010000065.1:15484-18020 GCA_964644135.1 uncultured Bacteroidales bacterium
GGATAGGTTACTGCCGGGTAATCCGAAACAATTACCTGTGGTACACTGGCATTGAATTTGGCATTGATCTCCTCTATAAAGAAATAAGCCACTGCAGCAGACCCTGCAGGCGTCAGGTGCAGCCCGTCGAGCGAGAATATGTTTCCGCTCACAAACTCATTGGTAAGGGTTATGCCGTCGAAAACCAGCTCCCCGCCGGCTGCGGCGCTAAGCTTCGAATTCAGGTCTACGTAAGCTACCGGCTTCCCGTTCAGCAATCCGGTCAAATTCTGGTTGTACTCGTTGATTGCCTGTTCTGCCTCCTGTTTTTCTGCTGCATCAAGCACAAAACTTGCTGGCACAGGTGTGATGCTTCCCCACCCTCCGCACTTGATCGAATCGGAAGGTGTGGTCAAAAGCACCAGGTCTTCAGGTTTTAACTGCCGTAGTCCCCAGGGGAGCGTTGCATCTTCAACCACCAACGGATTCGGGCCTGCCGCAAAAGCTATCGTATCAGTTGATCCCGCCAGCTTGATCTGCTGGTTAAGAGGTGCATAGGCTGCGTTAAGCTGAGCGATGGACGCCGGATCCTGCAATACAAGTGCATTGTATGGGACAGTTGTAAAGAAAGGGGCATCAAGAAGGTTAGGTATGTTTGCTACAGCCCCTTTGACGTCGGGATTTGTTGTGAGTGTGTTGATGATCGTTTGCATTGCTGCGGTAAAATCCTCAACCGGTACTATCGGATTCACACCTCCTGATGTGGCATAGCTGAGGATGTCATTTTGCCCTAACCACAGGGTGAAGAATGTTCCATTAACAGTATTGATCTCATCCAGGATCGAATTTTGCGCACCTGACATAAAACGGCCATAGTATGGGTTAACAACCCCGTATCCCGGGATAAGCGCATCAACGGACCTTAAGCCGGGTACCCCGATGTTGTTAAAGGGGCCCTGGTCGTTTATCGGAAGCAGGTTTTCGGGGTTTACTTCCACATCGGCCCTCACGGGTGCAAGATCAGTATTTCCGAGGCAGTCTGTGTCGTAACCGAGAACCAGCTTTGGAACAGGTTGCAGCCCGTCGAAACCGACGCCATAGTCATCAACCATGAGTGGCTGTTTGAACTCACCGCCGCCGGCTTTTTTGAATTGGATGGCCAGGATATTCGGGTAGGAGTTTTCCTGTCCGCTTTTGTAAAGAGCGCCGTCTGCATATCCGGCTGTAAGTGAATTACCCACCGCAATATAGTTTGAAAAGTCAACATCTCCGCGTGAGGGTGTGAATTCTTCAATTTCTGGTTTGCACGACCACAAACCCAGGAGTATCAAAAATGCTATGTAATATCTTGTTTTCATGCTTCTGTTCTTTTGTGGTTAAAACTGGTAGGTCAATCCAATTCCGGGAATCGAGGTGAGTGTCCGGTATGTGCCGCCGAAATTATCCGGGGTAAAGGTCATTTCACTTTCAAGACCAATAAGCTGCAGGAACGAAAGATCAATGGATAGCCCTTTCACCGGGTAAATGCTTGCACCAAGAGTGAATGCAACAGTATTCAGGGTCACCGTTTCCGGCGTGAAATAATCAGGATCGGCGGGAGAAGGGTCATAATAAGCTCCGCCCCTGAAAGTGAAAACCTCATTCAGCCGGTACTCAGCCCCGATCCTTGGTATGATCGTATTGCGGTATTTGCGCGGGGAACTGGAATTAAGGATCTCGCCATTCTGTTCAAATTCAAAGCTCAAAGAATCATAGACGCTCCACATAACCCAGTTCAGTTCAAAAGCAAGTGTCCATTCTTCATTCAGATCCATGGCAACACCAAAGTCGAGATTTGCCGGCAGGGGAAGCTCTGCATTGAACTTATTCTTTTCGGGGATCTGGGTAGCAACAGATTGAGGAATTGTAAAAGTGGCATCGGCACTTTTCACCTCCATGACCACCTTAGAACGGTAATCAATGCCAATGGAAACGCCTTCCACAGGCCTGTACATCACACCCAGGTTAAATCCTATATTGGTACCATCACCGCTAAGGTTAACCCGTGAGCCATCATTGTAATAGAGGCTCCGGGTAAGGTCTACATTACCTATAGCGTAAATAAAACCGGCACCAATACCAAATTTTTCCCCGATATGGTAAGATACAGTGGGTTGAATAAAAATAGCCTGAAGGGATATTTCTTCAATAAGATACCTTCCGGCCCATCCTTCTTCCCAGCTTACCGAGCTGCCATAGGGGGTATACACACCAACGCCCAGTGATATAGCGTCACCGATCTTAGCCGAGAAATACCCATAGAAAGGGGTCCCCATCGGATTATCGGTTGCAGCCTGGTAGTCGGTACCTGTCTTCTGGAATGTGACATTGCTCATAATTCCGCTGACACCGGCGCTGAAGCTAAATTTTTCATCTATGAGCCCCAGGCCGCCCGGGTTGTAAAATATGGAGCTGGCATCGTAAGCAAAGGGGCTGCCTATAAGGCCTATCCCTGTCTGTTTCTGCCCCTGCAGGCGTACCTGGTAACCTCCTGCAAAGGTGCTAAGTTGTGAGAACA
>CAZXWD010000066.1:0-17800 GCA_964644135.1 uncultured Bacteroidales bacterium
GGAGGGGGAAGGCGAAGCCAGGGGGAGGGTACTAAATTGTCGAATGTCAATTATCAATTTCATTATTAATTATTAATTGTTCATTGTTCATTGTTCATTGTTAATTATTCCTCCCCTTATTTATATTTGTTTTAAAGTGCTTCTTCCGATTTTCTGTTTAAATTTATGCCAAACCAAAAACCATGGACCAGAAGAAAAGATCCCCCAAAGGCATCGACCGCCGTACTTTCCTCCGTAACACCGGTGTAGCTGCAGCCGGTTTTACCATTCTTCCGAGCTATGTGATCTCCGGGCTGGGCCACACACCTCCCAGCGACAAGCTCAACATTGCCGGAGTTGGTGTGGGCGGAAGAGGTGGCGGTGTGATCAAGGCCGTGAGAAGCGAAAATATTGTTGCCCTGTGCGATGTCGACTGGAAATATGCCGCAGGTATGCTGGCAGAGTTCCCGAAAGCTAAAGTGTACAACGACTGGCGTGTAATGTTCGATGAGATGAAGGACTCCATCGACGCTGTGGTGGTGGGCACACCGGATCATACCCATGCTATTGTTGCCATCAATGCAATGAAGCTAGGCAAGCATGTATATTGTGAGAAACCATTAACTCATTCTGTTTGGGAATCCAGGCAAATGACCCGGATAGCTGAAGAATACAAAGTGGCAACACAGATGGGCAACCAGGGGAATTCAGGCGAGGGGATCAGGCAGGTTTGTGAGTGGATCTGGGATGGCGCCATCGGCGATGTGGTTGAGGCACACGCCTGGACCAACAGGCCTATCTGGCCGCAGGGACTGGAACGCCCGGAAGAGGTCATGAAAATACCTGAACACCTTGAATGGGACCTTTTCATAGGGCCAGCGCCCTACAGGCCGTACAATTCCATTTACCATCCCTGGAACTGGCGGGGCTGGTGGGACTTTGGGACCGGGGCACTTGGCGATATGGCCTGCCATATCATGGATCCCGTGTTCAAGGCATTGAAATTGAAATATCCTACAAAAGTCCAGGCAAGCTCTTCACAGTTCAACACTGAGTCGCCACCCCTCTCTGAAGTGGTTACCTATACCTTCCCCAAAAGAGATAACCTGCCCAGTGTTGCCATGCCCGAAGTGAAGGTGACCTGGTGGGACGGTGGGTTATTACCACCCCGACCTGAAGAACTGCCCGAAGGGGAAGCTATGGGCCGTGACAAGAATGGCGGATGCCTGTTCGTAGGGACAAAAGGCAAGCTGATGTGCGGTGCCTACGGAAGGTGGCCCTTCCTGTTGCCGTTATCAATGGATGAAGCATATCAGCGTCCGCCGGAAACCCTCAGAAGGGTGGAAACAAGCCATGAAATGGACTGGGTGCGTGCCTGCAAGGAAAGCCCGGGATCAAGGCAGGAAGCAAGTTCCTATTTCGGCTACAGCGGGCCCATGAACGAAATGGTAGTAATGGGCGTTGTGGCTGTAAGGTTGCAGGACCTGAAACGGGAACTGGAATGGGACGGCGAAAAGATGCAATTCACCAATATCGGCGATGACGATGAGATAAGGGTTGTGAGGTCTGACAAATTCGAGATCATCGACGGGCACCCCCATTTCGATACACAGCACGAAACCATGAATGCCAAACAGGCAGCAGAAGAATATATTAAGCATACATATAGAGATGGCTGGACAATGTAAATTGAACGATGTAGCGATATTCGATTTTTTGAATCTGAAGAATAAACATAATTGTTATGAAGAAAGGACTATTTATTTTGATCATCCTGGCGGTTGCAGTAGCCTGCAATAATCCGGGGCAAAAAAAAGAACAACAGGAACCTGAAGCTATGGAACAGGAAACAACAGAACCCAACACCCTTACACAGGCTGAAGTTGAAGAGGGCTGGAAGCTTCTCTTCGACGGAAACAGCACAGAGCACTGGCGGGGCTATAACAAGGAAGAATTCCCCGGGGGCTGGGAAGTTGTAGATGGCACTCTGCACGTCATCGGCTCCGGCAGGGGTGAAGCAGGTGGTGGTGGCGACATCATCACCAAGAACAAATACGGCAACTTTGAATTATCGCTCGAATGGAAAGTGTCCAAAGGCGGGAACAGCGGCATCTTCTACCTGGCACAGGAGATACCAGGCGAGCCTATCTGGAAGAACTCACCGGAAATGCAGATCCTCGACAACATCAACCATCCCGATGCAAAGCTCGGGATCCAGGGGAACCGCCAGGCGGGCGCGCTGTACGACCTTATACCGGCAGAACCCCAGACAGCCAAACCCGCCGGTGAATGGAACCATGTGAAAATACTTGTCTATAAAGGAACCGTTGTGCACTGGATGAACGGTGAGCAGGTACTGGAATATCATCTCTGGACCGATGACTGGAAAGAAATGGTGGCCAACAGCAAGTTCAGGGATTACGAGGAATTCGTCAATACTGCTGAAGAAGGGCACATCGGGCTGCAGGACCACGGTGACGACGTGTGGTTCAGGAACATCAAGATACTGGAGATGGAGTAATAGGAAAGGACTTAAATATCAATCCACTTTCACCAGGTTGAACCGCTGGTTTATACCGGTACTCTTTACATCAAGGATGTAAAAACCTGATTGAAGAAATTCAGTGTAGATCCTGTTCTTTATTCCGGGTTCGTTCTCGATCACCTCATCGAATAGTTTCTTTCCATCAACACTAAATAAGGTGATTTGATACTTGCCGGGCTTGTTGATCTCAAGGTACGACCGGTTGATAGTCGGGTTAGGATAAAGCTCAATTGAAAGAGGTTCTTCCGGAGGAATAACCGCCTCTTTTATCTCGATCACCTCACAAAGCCGGTTGGTGCCGCACTCATTGAATGCAGTGAGGCAGACCTCATATGTCCCTGCTGTATCATACGTGTATTCCGGGTTGAAAAGACAGGTGAAGAAACCTGTGCCAAGATCCCATATTACTGAATCACACTCCAGGGAATGGTTGATTATAGAGAGGTGCAGGCCATCCATTGAGCATTCGAATCCCACCTCCGGCATTCTGCATAAAGATAAAGTTTCGCAAAACACATTTATATCACAATCATTTATTGCAGTGAGGCAAACCCTGTAATCGGAGTGCTCTTCAAAGATAAAATACGGTGATTCTTCACTTGAGTAATAGCCATTACCAAAATCCCAGTAGTACGACTCCGCATCCAGGGACGTGTTCATGAAATCAACTCTCAGATCGTCAGTTTCGAATGAGAAGGATGCAGTTGGCCTTTTACAGACGGTAATGGTTTTGCAATAGACAGTTGTGCCGCATCCATTTGTTGTTTCCAGGCAGACCAGGTAATCGCCATAGCTTTCATAAAGATGTACCGGGGATTCCTCTTCCGAGGTATTCCCGTCGCCGAAGATCCAGGTATATGAATCAGCATCGAGAGAAAAGTTGGTAAAACTGACAAGAAGGTCATTTTTATAGAAGTCGAAGGAAGCTGTTGGTTTTTTACAGACTTTGACAGAATCGCAGTAGAAAGCTGTGCCGCACTCATTGAGCACCTGGAGGCAGACTTCGTAATCACCGTAATCTGAGTATTCATAAACAGGGTTCTCTTCTGTGGAAATATTCCCGTCACCAAAATCCCACAGATAAGAGATGCCGTACTGAGAAGTGTTCTCAAACTCAACATTCAGGTCTTCAGCAGAGTGTTCGTATGAGGCCAGTGGTTGCTGACAATCCTCATAGATGATCTCCAGCCGTGGCCGTTTGTCCTCGTAAGGATTATCGCTCGAGCAGAATAACAGGCGCCTGTAGTACTGCGGGACGACCATTTCGATCATTATACTGATGAAGTCATGGCCGTCGGAGAGCGCATCCAGGGTCATGGCCGTAATGTCAATGTTTGTGTAATCCTGGTAGGGGTTTGAACTGGCAGGTAGGTTTACCCGGTTTACCGGGGTGACTTCGGGAAGGGTAGCCCAGTTAACTTCATCTTCCCTCCAGGGTGAAATGATCCGGCTGAGAAACGCTTCATTCGACCCGCTGAGCTGGGAGTGACCAATTATGTTAGTATTCGATGGTGAAATTGGATCATAATAAAGGGATAAGTAAACAGAATAAATTTCCGTGCTGTCGTGAAGATAGCTAAGGTCAAACTCCAGCAGGCTTTTTGAGGAGAATGGGACCCCGCCATAAGTCCATTCTTCTGCCCTGTAGTCAATATAATTTCCTCCGTTTGCATAGATGTTGTAGGTCCAGACCATGGCATCCTTGCCTTCTTCCGGCCCCGGTTGCATTATAAGCGTATCCTGCGCACATAGGCCAAGGGTGAGGAAGAAAATTGCCGTCAGGAGGTTGATTGAACGCATTGGTTTTTGGTTTTTTTGGAAATACCCTTTAAATATAGGAAAAATTACAGTTGAAGTAAAATATTTTCCGGGAAGAAATTATTAAGTACCGAAAAGGTAGGAAGGTTTAATTAGGTCAATTTTTTTTTGATTTACATATTTTCACCCAGTGACTATAGTCACTCAGTGAAATATTATGTTAAATAGCTTTTTCTTGCCAAAAAGATAGATCCAGATTATTTCTTTTCGATCTGTTATCCCCTATATTGTTAAATATAAATAATTGAATACCATTGACATAGGCTCCGTTTTTATATATATTTATCAAGATTTCTCATCTGCCATGTCTGAAATCAGTTAATTAAATCCATTAATCAAAAACCAAACAGGAGGTTCATCATGTTTTATTCAAAGTATTTTAAATTATTTCTATGGGGCCTTTTTATGGCCCTTATCATTATTTCTTCCTGCAAGAAAGACGAAGAAGAAGACCCTGCCAATGTAGGTGTTACAGTTACAGAAACTGGCGGCAGTACCGATGTTACTGAAGGTGGAAACACGGATACCTATACGGTAGCACTCCAAAGTGCGCCCGGGGAGAACGTGAACATTGCACTTACCCCCGATGCCCAGGTAACGGTCGACAAAGTACTCCTCACTTTTACACCAAACGACTGGAATGTTGCCCAAACAGTTACAGTGACGGCGGTGGATGACCCCACACCCGAAGGGGATCACGTGGGTGTCATTAATCATACATCAACAAGTTTCGACATGAACTGGAACAATGTCAACCTTCCCTCACTGAATGTTAACATCACAGACAATGATCTTTCACTAATCATTGCAGGGTCCAGGACAAATCATTATGTGATTGTTGATCCCATCACCGGACAGGATATGGTTGAGCACGAGGCTTCCACGCATATCCTTGGTTTCAACTGCCTGGGTTACCTGAGCCAGAAGGTTGTGATCATCTCTCCGGTTGGTCCCGGAACATTTATGAATGCACTGTATACGGTTGACAGGGCAACCGGCGCCAATCCGGTTAAACTTACCGATGAGAATATGTATGATGTACTTTTCGTAGATGCTTCCGATGCAGAGCCCAGGCTGGTATTCTGTGCCCAGGATGCCACAAACTGGCAAGATCATATTTATGCTATTAATGAAGACGGTACAAACCAGCAACAGCTTACTTTCCAGGATGAGGGTATTACCTGTCCTGGGGCAGTTGCCTGTAAATTAGTGGGCGCCACTGAGCCATCCTGGTCATTGGACGGGACCATGATCGCATTCAATGGATATATCAGGGAAACCGGCACAAATTATGCTCACAATTCAGTGGTGGTCATGAGTGCGACGGGAGGAAACAAGACTGTTATTTTTGACGTGCAAAAGGAAGAAACTCATTATGAGGATATTTGCTGGTCAAAAGACGGACAGTTCGTTATTTTTAGTTATGAAAATAATGGGAGGCGTGTGATGGCAGTCCATGTAGGCAGCCAGACAACTTCTGAGTTTACGGCACAGATGGAAGTAAACGGCACGGCAGTTATGAATTTATGGACATCCCCCATTGAGAACAAGATAGTTTATAACATCCATTCACCCGGTGGTGGCAGCCTATACATGGTCAATTACACTGTAGCAGGTAACACTGCATCAATTTCGGGCAGCCATTCACAGTTTACAGATGCTGCTGCTGTTGGGCACGGTTATGCTTATCCCGACTGGCAGAGTTGGGACGGGCAATAATTACTGTACGGAGATCTCGATCGGAATAAAGGATTATTTAATATTTCACCCCTTGACTATTCTCAAGGGGTGAAATTAAATTATTGCCTAATTTTGGATTGATTATAAAACTTAATGTCTTACTAAAAATTAACTTTTATGAAGAAGATCTACCTCTTATCAGTAATTGTATTATCCTTTTCTTTGCTGAGTGCACAGCAGGTTCTGCATTACGATTTCACTAATTCTCTCTCTGAAATAGGTGGGAATGGTCCTACGCTTACAGTTCTTGGAAACGAGGGGGCTTATGTGGAGGATACACTTCTTGAGATCGGGTCTGCCGAAAAATTTGTTTACCGCTTCGAACAAAACTCCGGTTTTCAATTCGACAATGCCGCTGCAGGTAATTTCCTGGGTGAAGGATATACCATTGAGCTCTATTTTGTCTTCGATTTTCTGAATAGCTGGAAAAGAGTTGTCGACTGGAAAAACCGGAAATCTGATTACGGGGCTTATGTTTATAACGGCCAGCTCAATTTTTATCCATTCGAATACAGTGGCGAGGCGCCTGTGAACCCTGGCGAATACACATATTATGTGGTTTCCAGGGACGCCGGAACAGAAGAGTTGCTTGTTTATACTGACGCCGAGGTCCAGATAAGTTTCATTGACTCTAACGGTGATGCCCTGCCCGACGAAGACAATGTCCTTAATTTCTTTCATGATGACCTGGTAGTGCCTAATGAAGCCAGTTCGGGGGCTGTGGCAATGTTGAAGATCTACAACACAACCCTCGATTCCACTACTATTAAAGGGAATTATGAGGACCTCGCAGGAAACGTATTTTCAGTTGATGAAATAGAGACCCTGGAGAACTCCCTGCGAACCTATCCTAACCCCGCAAAAGACATCCTGACAGTTGAAATAGACCAATTCGACCGGGAAGAAACTGTTCATGTAAGAATAGTGGATGCGTTGGGAAGAACCGTTGAGAACTTTGAACTTGGCGGCGGGACCAGCAATTTTACTTTTTCTGTTGAAGGATTTGAGCCGGGGATCTATGCAATCCAGGCTGTTACGAGCTCAAAGATGCTGACCCAAAAAGTCCTGATCAGGCATTAATATCGTTTGGTTGGATTACAGATCCTTTCAATTCGAAAAAGTTATTTATTATATTTCACTCAGTGACTATAGTTACTGAGTGAAATATTATGTTAAATAGCCCTATTCTCCCTGGAAGCGCCATAAAAAATTGAAATACAATCAATTAATAAACCAACCTTCTGATTTGAGCCGGAAAAGTTTCATCCCTTTAATAATACTGTCCGTTACCTGGATTATCGTCTTTTTTCTAATAGGCCCTCTTCACGATTTTCCTCTCAACGACGACTGGTCATATGCCTTATCGGTAAAAGCATTGATTGAGGAAGGAAAGCTATATCTCACCGACTGGAATGCAAGCCCGATACTTACGCTTATTTTGTGGGGGAGCCTGTTTTGCATCCCGTTTGGTTTTTCCTTCGAAGCGTTGACCATCAGCACACTTGTTTCAGGGTTAGTGGGGGTGCTTTTTACTTATTCTCTTATTAAAATTGTATCAGGGAACAGGCTGGTTTCTTTCATCGCCGCTCTCCTCATTGCCGCCAATCCTCTTTATCTTTCTCTTTCGGTCACGTTCATGATGGATGTGCATTTTTATGCCCTCTTTGTCATGAGCATCTCTTTTTATCTATGGTTCTTTAAGGATAAAAGCAACTCATGGTTCATTCCTGCATTCCTGTCTACCCTTTTTGCCATGTTCCTGAGGCAATTTGCCATTGTGGTTCCCATCACATTCCTGGTCCTCGAAATTATTTATCATAAGAAGTGCCTCAACCGGCCTGCTCTGTTAAATACATCAGCAGTGTTGTTTATACTGGCTGCTTATTTCATTTTCAATCAATGGCTGGAAGGAAAAGGGATGCTCCCGACAAACTTCAGGGGCATATCTGACCTGATGGATGTTAGCTTGGCTGAAATGGGCTGGCGTATATTCATACGAACAGGGTTTATGCTGGTTGAAGCAGGCCTTTGGCTCTTTCCTTTAATAGTGCTCATATTTATTAAATCAATTGCTTCTTTCAGAAAAAGAATATTGTGGCTGGCATTATCAGGGATCATTTTTCTCATCCCTATGATAAGGGTGATCGGCGACTTGCCGGCAGGCAATATTTTGTATAACCTTGGTCTAGGGCCGGTTACAACAAGAGATGTGTTTATACTGGGACTGTCGCAGGATCTTTTCAGCGTTCCATGGGTGATCAATGTTTTCAGGATACTTGGCCTTGCAGGTGGAGTGATGCTGGTTGTGCTGGTGGTGAATAAGTTCGTCCGTTTAATAGGAGCCATAAGGTCGAACAGCATTTCATTATTTGACTTCTATACCCTTTCCGGATTTATTGCCCTTATTCTTTATGCCGGAATCATAATGATCAACTTTACTTACTTCGACAGGTATATCCTTCCCTTGCTGCCATTGTTCATGCTGATCCTGATACCGGGAACTGAAAGCAAGCTGACTGTCAGGTTGCCTATGAAAACAACGTTTGCTCTCTTTCTGATAGTTTTTTTGATTTTTGGCGTACTGGCGACAAGGCATTACCTGGAATGGAACCGGATAAGGTGGGAGCTTACCCGGAATATCGAATCGGAAGGAGTGCCTGCAGAAATTATTGACGGCGGACACGAATACAACGGCTGGTCGGGAAAGGAGATCAACAGGGAAGGGAAATGGAATGTCTCCGGTCAGGAGTATGTTATCTCATTCACCGAGATAAAAGGTTTCAATGTACTCAAAAAGCATATCGGAACAAACCCCCTGACAGGGAAGGAGTATTCTGTTTACCTTCTCAGGAAAAATAATTTGAGATGAAAAGAGTGCATGGTCACTGGTATCATTCTTTTTCTTTCCCGTCCATGCCCTTGATCTCTTCTATGATGAAACGCGGGCGGCCTTTTACTTCAAGGTACATCTTACCGATGTATTCACCTATGATACCGAGAGAAAGCATCTGGATGCCACCGAAAAGTGTGAGTGGAATTATTGTAGAAAACCATCCCCTTAGTGTGTTCCCGGCAATGAACTCCACCAGCGCCCAGACACTGATCACGATCGCAACCAGGAAAAGCAGTACACCTGTAACGAGGACAAGTTGTAGGGGCTTTGATGAAAAAGAGGTTATTCCTTCCCAGGCAAGGGCAACAAGTTTGCTCAACGGGTATTTTGATGTCCCTGCTTTTCTTTCCTTGCGGGCGTAATAAACATTCGTATTTCTGAAACCAATGCCCGGAAAGATCCCTCTGAGGTAAAGATTTGTTTCAGGGAACCTGAGGAACTCCGACAGGACCATGTTATCTACCAGCCTGAAATCTGCATGGTTATAAATGCTCTTGTCTCCCATTTTCTGCATGAGCCGGTAGAACGACTGAACAGTCTTTCGGTAAATAAGGGAATCAGCTTTACGGTCATTTCTCACGCCAAATACAATGCGGTTCCCTTCCTGGTATTTCTCGACCATTTCCTTAATTACACCGGTGTCGTCCTGTAAGTCGGCATCTATTGTAATATAGGCGTCGAAACGGTTGTGCAGCGTTTCAAGTCCTGCCACAAGAGCGTTCTGGTGCCCGAAATTCCTTGACAGCCGGATACCGATCACTTCTTTATGTTCGTGCTGTAAATTTTCTATGATCCTCCAGGTATCATCACTGCTTCCGTCATCAACAAAACATATCCGGCTTTCCGGAGTGATAAGTTTTTTGTCAGTAAGATCCCTGTAAACTGAATAGAGCTCGCTGAAACTATGCCCGAGCACTTCTTCTTCATTGTAGCAAGGTACTATCAATACAAGCTTGATCATCCTGTCTGATTATGGATTGCGGTAAAGGTAGTAATTATGACCGATCCGGGTATTATCCTGGCATCCTTCTTGCATGTGATTTTGTAAAATATTTTTAAGTGATCCGGGCAACCATTGAGCGGATTTACTTGTCTGTTTGATAAGAATATAACGCAGGTTTCAGGAAGTATGCAATCAGGTTGATATCTTTTCCTGTAAAGTTTTTTTGCAAGTACGCCGGTTGTCCTGAAGGGTCAAAAAATGGTCAGGACTTGTATAAAACCTATAAATAACGTATTTTTAACCCAACTTTTACATTGAGTTAATCTAAATTACAGATAAAATATAAAATCAAGTATTAATTAAAAAATCTATTATTATGAAAAAATCTACTCTATCAGTTTTATTTTTTGTTGTTGCAGTATTTCTGGCCTCAACCGCTATGGCTCAGGTTGCTGTAACTATCTCACCCGCAGATGCCACCTATGAGGATGAGATTACACTTACACTTGATGCTACCTTATCTTGCCCGGCAGAAGGGCTTTTTGATGCAGGTGAAGTAATGATGCATTCAGGTGTAACAATTGGCGAGGACGCATGGCAGAATGTTGTTGATTTTGATGCCATGGGAGTCGATGGCACTAGTCCGGAGCTTATGCCGGTCACAGGAATGCTTCCTGACGCAATCAGCATGATACCACGTTATGCTACCTGGGAAGACACAATCACAATAACACTTGACACACGTCTCTCCTGCCCTGCAGACGCACTTTTTGGCGCAGACAGTGTAATGATGCACTCAGGTGTTACTATCGATGGCGATGAATGGCAGAATGCAGTTGAATACAACGGAATGGGTGCCAATGGCCAGATGCCTAAATTAATGGACAACGGCGACAGCACCTGGACAATCGAGATCGTTCCCAAGGACTTCTATGGTATTGAAGCAGGTGAGGTAACAGCCATCAACTGTGTATTCAACAATGGAACATGGGATGCTGAAGGCAAGGATTTCGACGAGGACGGAGTTACATGTATTGATTTTGTCATTCCACTTGCTACTGAAAAGACTCATATCTGGGAGATCACCTTCACACCGGCGGCCTATTACGGACTGGAACCGGGAATGAATATTCCTTTTATCAACTGTGTTTTCAATGCCGGCGACTGGGCACTGGGCGAAGCAAAAGACTTTGACGAGGACGGAACCTCTTGTATAGATTTCCAGATCCCCCTGGGAGGAACAAATATCTATGAAGGTGAAGAAATAAGCTTCAGGCTTTACCCCAATCCGGTTAATAATGCCCTCAACATCGACAATCTTAACGATGTTGAAAAGATCGTCATCTATAACCTGGTTGGAGAAAAGGTTGTTGAAGTGGAAGATGTAACTTCAGGAAGTGTCAAGATCAACACCGAGGAAATGAATGCGGGAATGTATCTCATCTCGGTCTATGGTAAAGGCACCGTACAGTCAACCAAGTTCATGAAGAAATAATTTGATTTCAATACAGCCTTAATTAAAGGGTGCTCAGGAATGGGCACCTTTTTTTTAGTCCGGTGAATATATTGGCTAAGTTAATGCAGGATCATGTTTATATTGGTCTTTAGCAAAGAGATTCACCGGATGACTTATTTGGAGAAATTCCAAACCCCAAATAAACCCCAAATTTCGATAAACAAAAAAAAGGACGCCCGAAAGACGTCCTTAAAAAATATCATGATTGAATTATAATAAATTATTGTGGAGTGAAGTAGTATTCCATTTTCCTCAGATCTACGGTGATCATGTATTCACCGGCTGTACCGGGAACCAGAATTTCCGGAGGATCAGGCGCACTTTCAGTTTCCCTGTATGCCAGCGTTCCACCTTCTGCTGTGCCGTCGTATGATCCCCATTGGGGTGCCCATTCTCCCTGAATTTCAAGGAACTTCATACCACCTTCTGAATTCAGTGTGGTAACAATTGTAAATTTTGTGGCAGTATCCGGATCCTGTGTGAAAGGAAGGGCGGCAGAAGCATCCCAGCCTACCGGTGTTCCTGCACCTACCAGGTAAAGTTCGCCTGAGGTAAGCAGGGTCCTGTAGATGAGATTGACAGTATCCGCTTCGATATAATAGTTACCTGCTGCGTCTCCGACGGGTATAGCTTCCGGATCCTCCTCTTCTTCAGTCGGACGGTATACAAGGTTCCCGGCCTCCGGCGTTCCTGCATCATCAGTACCCCATTGCGGTGCCCACTGGCCAGGTATGGAAATGAACTTTATGAACTGGTCGGCTCCCGGCGTGAGTGTTTCCACAATGGCATAAACACCTTCGCCTATTGAGGTCATTTCGAGGGCATTGACGTTGTCCCATCCAACCGTTGTACCACTTCCGAGCAGATAGATAGGCTTTGCTTCGAGCTCCTCGCTGTAAGGAGTATAAGCAACAGAATTGGAAGTTGAATTGACAAGTGAATAATCCGAATCTGTATTAAGATAGGCAGTCACCCTGAATTCAACTGTTGATTCTTCTTCAGCAGGAAAGCCATTGGCCAGCAACATTTGATTCAGTTTTCCTATGGTTGTTTCATATATCAGTTCTGTGGTGTTGACCAGTTCAACAGCATCGGCAAAGTTATTCCCAACTGTATCCATCACGAGAGAATACTTTGGATTTTCCACGTTGTCGAGATTGTACTCTGCGGCCGACCATCTGAAACTGATCACACTGTCGGCATTGTCCTGGTTCAGCACCAAAGCAGTCCCACCTGCCGGTTCAAGCAAAACAGGTAAAACTGTCTGGCTCATGTCCAGCACCGGGTCTTTTTCCTGTTTTTTACAGGAGGTCAAAGCAGCTATCCCGGCAAGGAGAATAAAGATTATTGCTAACTTTTTCATATCTGTATATTTTTTCATTCTTTTTAATTATATCCTGTATTTTGAGTCAGGTTGGGATTTGCGCCTATATCAGAATCGGGCAGCGGGAAGAGGTTGAATTTCTCCTCGGTAGCCCTTCCTTCCCGGGCATTTCCTTTCCATGGCCAGAGATATTCGCCACCGGTGAAAAGCCCGTACCTTACAAGGTCGGTGCGGCGATGGCATTCCCAGTAAAGCTCGCGGGCACGTTCATCTAAAATGAATTCAAGGGTCAGGTCATTCGAAGAAATGTTGCCTGAATCATCGCCATAAGCTCTTTCCCTTAACTCGTTGATGTAGTTGAGGGCGGTTCCGACGTCACCACCTCCGCCGCCTCTAAGAACGGCTTCAGCATACATGAGGTAAACATCACCGAGGCGGAACAATGGAAAATCAGTATCCACATAAGCAAGGTCTGAACCGGGATTACCGGCTCTTGTGACGTTCTTGAACTTGGTGATTGCATATCCGTCGTTAAACAGGCCGATATCCTCGATCTCAAGGTTTTGCCCCTCGGTGAAGAACATGGCCCTGCTGTCGGTTTCACCGGTGATATCATCAAACATATTTACGAGTGCGCTGGTTGTCCTGGTTCCACCCCAACCGCCTTCAATACCGAAGGCTCCGGGATCCATATCACCGCCTACGGCGGCATGAATAATAAAGTTAGTACCACCATAGGTTCTTGTGTTCATGCCATCATAAGTGATGGCAAAGATCACCTCATCGAGGAATGCATTGTCGGCAAGGAAAAGGTGCTCATATTCAGGCTCCAGGGTGTACCCTGCTTCAATGATCCTGTTACAATAAGTTAAACACTCGGTATACTTTGCTTCATTGATGTACACCTCAGAATTCAGGTAGAGCTTTGCCAGCAGCATCCAAACCGATGCTTTGTCGGCACGGGCATATTCATTCTGCCTTGCTTCAACCATCAAGTCTTCAATGGCAAGAAGTTCCCCTTCAACATACTCATAGAGATCAGTCCTGCTGATCTGTGGTGGGAAGAAAGCCCCTACCTCGTCTTCTTCGGTAACAAAAGGCACATTTCCAAACAAATCGAGAGCATGGTAATAGCTGAGTGCTCTCAGGAAACGAGCTTCGGCCCGGAAATAACCGATATCGGTCCTGAGCTGTCCGCTAACGCCTCTTTCATCAAGTTTTTCATTGGTAGTTTCCCTGATGAACTCATTACAGGCTGATATCTGGTAAAACAACCTGTAATACATAGCCGAAATGAACACGTCGCTTGCGGTCCATGTTTGCCAATGGAAATCCTTGATAGTCTGGTCATTCCAGGCAATCACCGCCTCATCGGTAGTAAGCTCCTGGTGGTACCAGTACATACGAAGGTATTGACCGAAACCTTCATCAATCCCACTGATGTCGGGATTACCTGCCGGGCCCTGCTGGCCGGTGGTGGAGAGCCCTGCATATAATTTGGCAAGAATTTGCTTGTAGGAAGCTGGGTCATCAAAGACCTTGGCAGAGGTGATCTCGTCATCATCAAGAGGCTCGGTGTCAAGGTCCTTCATACAGGATGTCATCAGTATGACCAATCCTGCAAATACGAGTAATATATTGAATAATTTCTTCATGGTACAATTGATTTTTGAGTTACTAGAACTGCAGGTTTACACCAAGAACGAACACTCTTGGCCTTGGATAAATATTGTTGTCTATACCGTTCTGGATCTCAGGATCGAGGCCTTCGTAATTGGTGATCACGAAAGCATTGTTTACTGTTCCGGAAACCCTGAGGTTAAGCTTGCTCTTGCCAATGTTCTGGAAGAGGTAGCTGAGCGACATATAATCCATCCTGAAGAATGATGCATCCTGTATGTAATAGTCGGAAAGATATTCCGGGTTTACGAACTCGGTATTAAAAACATAAGCAGCAATATTGCTCAAATATGGACCTTCAGGCCTGTAAAGCCTTTCGTAGATCCCGTTTTCCGAAGCTACGTTGTTATATACGTAGTTGCCGAAGTTGGCGCGTCCTGAGAATGAGAACTCCCAGTTCTTCCAGGCAACGGTCGAGTTTAAACCAAACCAGAAATCAGCGGCAGGGTTTTCATAGTGATAACGGTCTGCACCTGAGATCTCTCCATCGCCGTTGCGGTCGACATACATACCCTGGATGGGTTTGCCATCGGTACCGTAAACTTGTTCATAAACGTAGAAGGAGCTAGCTGGGAAACCTACGCTGTGAATCTGGATATTGTTCCCGACACCACCTGAGATACCGCCTGTTTCAACACCGGGATAATCCGGGTCGTCAGAGGCTATGAGCTTTGTGATCTCATTTTCGTTGTAGGAAGCATTGAATCCTACGGTCCAGTTCAGCTGTTCGCGAACGATAGGCCTTGTGAAGATCGAGAATTCGATACCCTTGTTCTCAAGGTCACCTACATTGGTAAGGATGAAGTTGGTAAGGTTTGAACCTGCAGGTACGGGAATGAAGTTTATAAGGTCGTCGGTCTGCCTCAGGTAAACGTCAATAGAACCGTAGTACCTGTCATCAGAAAAGCCAAAGTCGATACCTGCGTTATACGTTGTTGTTTCTTCCCATTTGATGTTGGCATCATAACCTTCTGCGCGGAGTGTCTGGTAGAAGATCTGGCCTAACTGGTAACGTGCATTTGTTTCGCTGTATGTATATCTTGGAAGGTATGGATAATCACCCTGGTTGATGTTCTGCTGTCCGGTGATACCCCATCCTAGCCTCAACTTCAACTGTGATAGCACGTCAACATCCTGAAGGAAAGATTCCTCCTTGATTTTCCAAGCAAATGCAACCGAAGGGAACACACCCGACCTTGTATCAGGTGAGAAGCGGGAGGTGTGGTCGTTACGCAGCGTGAACGTAACCAGGTAACGGTCCATAAGGGTGTAGTTGAGACGGCCGTAGAATGATATAAGTATATTTTCCGTGGCATAGTCTGTATCTTCATTGACCACCCTGTTGGCAGTATCGGTAAAGATGTTTGTTTCGTAGGTTGATCCCTGCCTCCACAGACGCTGGTAGGAATATCCTGCCATTACATCGAACCTGCTGTTTATCGATTCTAAATCCTTTGCGTAGTTGGCATAGAACTCCAGCAGCTCGTTCTTTTTCTCCTGGTCGTACATCCTGTCTACACCGCCAAGCCTGTCGTCGCCTGCGTAATATTCCCACGCGGCAAATTCAGGGATGTTAACGGTCCCTTCGCTGTTGGAATAGCTGTAACCCAGGTTAAGGTTGAGCCTCAGGTCTTCAAAGTTGTGCACTTTATAGTCGAACTGGGCATTCCCGGTGAACCCGTAAACATCTGAAATATCTTCCCTGAGTTCGAGGAGTGCAACAGGGTTGGTTGTCGCCTGGGTGACCGGGTCTCCGTTGGGCTGTGTCCAGGCCCAGTAGCCACCGTAAGGGCTTTCAGAGTCAAAAATGGGTTTCGTCGGATCAAACTGGATAGCCCCGCCAATGGCACCACGGTCGGCAAACCTGTTGTTGGTGTAGTTGCCCTGTCCGTTGAGGTCGATCTTCAGGTGATCATCAAAAAGAGAAGGGTTGAGCTTGAAACCAAGTGTTGTACGTTTCATGTTATCCGTCCTTAGAATACCATCCTGATCAGTGTACCCCAGAGATACCCTGTATGGAAGGTTTTTCACTGAACCACTGAAATTCAGGTAGTGATCCTGTCCGAATGCTGTCTTGAAGATCTCTTCCTGCCAGTCGGTGCTGGATTCACCAAGCATGTCAACGTGGGTTGGCTGGCGCTCGTTTATGATCTCTTTAAACCTGTCGGCACCAAGCACTTCGATCTTCTTCGTGGGAGTATAAAGGGAAAATTTCCCACTGTACTCAATCCTGAAGGGGGAAGTTGAAACACCTCTTTTAGTGGTGATCATTATAACACCATTGGATGCCCTTGAACCGTATATAGCGGTTGCTGAAGCATCTTTAAGGACCGTGAAAGACTCAATGTCGTTGGGGTTGAGGCTGTTGAGCGGATTTCTTGCCCCGTCAACGCCTTCGCTGTCATAAGGTACACCGTCAATTACATATAAGGGATCATTTACGGCAGAGAGAGAAGATCCTCCCCTGATCCTTACCTGCAGTGCAGCGCCGGGCGCACCACCGTCGGAAATGATCTGCACGCCCGCAACCTTACCTGACAGCAGGTTGGCAGCAGAAAGAACAGAGCCCTGGTTGAATTCCTTATTATCGATCGCAGAAACCGATCCGGTGGCATCTTCTTTTTTCTGCACACCGTAACCGATGACCACAAACTCTTCAAGGGCCAGTGCATCTTCGGCCAGTTCAATGCTGACTGTAGTATTTGGCTGAACCTCGACTTCCTGGGAGGTGTATCCTACATAGGAAATGGCAAGTACGGAATTAGGCTCAACATTGATAGTGAAATTACCGTCGATATTGGTGACGGTGCCTCGTGCGGTCCCTTTGACCACAACTGTCGCTCCCGGAAGCGGGGTCCCGTCGGCAGCATCGGTGATTGTCCCTTTTACCTCGCCCATCTGGGCATAAGCAGAGAAGTAACCACCAATTAATACTGCCAGAAGCAACATTAATCGGGAAGTAAAATGTCTGATCATAATACTTGATTTAATAGATAATTGAATTTTGTCTTCAACCGTGATTGAATAATGGTTTATTTGTTCCCCGTTTCTAACAGGAAAACAGAAGCTAAAATACTTAATTTTTTTTTAACAATTGATTAACACCCTCCTTTTAGATTCTATATTTTCATAGCCCTGGTAAGGATATTTTGATATTGCGAAAAAGGATATAATCTAGTATACTATAATGCGGATATATAAATATATTAGCTATTAACGAGTTGTGCGGTTAATTAAATCTTTCTTTATGTAACTTTTTACTAATTTTTGATGCAGTTGACATAGTGCAATATTTAACATTGTGGTACTTAGTGCCTTTGAGTCTTCGTGGCAAAAAAAAGATCAACCACAAAGGCACAATG
>CAZXWD010000067.1:0-17527 GCA_964644135.1 uncultured Bacteroidales bacterium
CCTGTGGGTTCATCATCTTTCTGACAGCCCGAGAAGAACAACAGGGCTGATAATCCGATAAGCGATACTAAAACGAGTGTCTTTTTCATAATCTATCTATTTTTTGGTTAATTTTTTAAAGAATGAGTAACGTATAAAAATCGTGCCAATTGTTTGCAAAGTTAGAATATTAAAGATTAATGGCAGTAGATATTAAGAACAGAAAGTTTTGTCCTTATCAGTCGCTGGCCCGGTTCGAAAGCATGGGCACAAAACGGAAACGTCCGTGCTTTTCGGTTGTAAGGTTGCCCTCCACGTCCTTATTGATCTGTGTCATAACCTGTATTGAATTGTTCCCTACGGGCGCCACTAACTTTCCACCCGGGGCAAGCTGGTCGAGGAGGGCCTGAGGCACTTCAGGTATGGCAGCGGTTATCAAAATCCTGTCGAAAGGGGCGAAAGAGGGCAGCCCCTTGTAACCGTCACCGTAAAACAGCTTCGGAAAATAACCGAGTTGCTCGAGGGTTTTCTTTGTCTTCTGGAAAAGGTTCTTTTGCCGTTCAATGCTGTAGACTTTCATGCCCATTTCAAGCAGGATACAGGCCTGGTAGCCCGATCCGGTTCCAATTTCCAGTATTTTGTTGAATTCCCCCGGTTCCAGCAGTTGTGTCTGGAAAGCAACAGTGTAAGGCTGTGAAATGGTCTGCCCCGAACCTATCGGGAAGGCTTTGTCCTGGTAAGCAAACTCAAGGAACGAGGAATCCAGGAAAAGGTGCCTGGGTACCTTGTTGATGGCCTGCAGTACCCTTTCATCCGTAATGCCTTTTTCCCTTAGCTGTTCTACGAGCTTCTTTCTCAACCCTTTGTGACGATATGTGTCGTATCTTTCCAAAACCTGCTCCTTGTTTAGCTTTCGCGGCGAAATTAATAATTAGTCGGGAAGGAAGTATAAAAAAATTACCTTTGCAAAAATTTACTGAATATGCTGAAAATTGGCGTACTGGGAGCAGGCCACCTCGGAAAGATCCACTTAAAATGCATCAGGGAAATACCCGATTATGAACTGGTAGGGTTTTATGATGCCGACGCCGGAACCGCTGAAAAAGTCAGTAAGGATTTTTCGATACCTTCTTTCGATACAATCGACGAACTCATAGATGCTGTTGATGTAGTTGACATAGTCACTCCCACCGTTTCTCATTTCGATTGCGCATCCAAGGCGCTGAAAAGGACAAAGAACGTATTCATTGAAAAACCCATTGTTACCACGCCCGAAGAGGCCAGGCAACTGATCGAGATTGCCCGCGAGGCAGATATAAAGGTGCAGGTAGGCCACGTTGAGCGCTTCAACCCGGCGTTCCTAAAGGCAAAGCCATACATCGAAAGGCCCATGTTCATCGAAACTCACCGCCTGGCTCAATTCAACCCGCGGGGTACCGATGTCCCTGTTATACTCGACCTCATGATCCACGATCTCGACATTGTCCTTAGCGTGGTCGATTCAAATATCAAGAAGATCAGCGCCAGCGGCGTTGCCGTTGTCAGCGATACCCCCGACATAGCCAACGCCAGGCTCGAATTCGACAACGGCTGCGTGGCAAATCTCACTGCCAGCCGTATTTCGATGAAAAACATGAGGAAATCGAGGTTCTTCCAGCGTGATGCATACGTGGCCGTCGATTTTCTCGACAAGGAGGTGGAGATCATCCGAATGAAGGACCTCGATAAAGACCCGGACGACCCGATGGCTATGGTCCTCGACCTTGGCAAGGATAGGAAGAAAAAGCAGATATTCTTCGAAAGGCCCGAGACCGAACCCATCAATGCCATCAAGACCGAACTTGAAACTTTCCACAATGCCATCGTCAGCAATACAACCCCGCCGGTTACCATCAACGACGGGTACCTTGCCCTCGACCTGGCCTACAAGATCATTAACAAGATCAATTCATCCCCTGGCAACCTTTAAGCTTAGATTAAATAAAAATTAACAGAACGTTACTCAGTTATTAACAATCGAGCAATAATAAGCTATTTATTTCCGTTGAAAAATTTTGACAGACAACCAGGAACCAACCTCGATTTTATGATCAGAATGCTGCATAAGCCACTATTTTACTTTCTGGTTTTTGTTTTTGTCATTCTTGTTTCCTGCGATAAGTTTGATGGTGAACAGGAGGTACCTTCTTATATTAGCATCGATACCATAGGTTTTTCATCTATATACAGTGACGAAGGCACTGATAAACAACGGATAACAGATGCCTGGGTCTACGTCAACGACCAGCTTGTCGGGGGTTTTGAAATGCCTTTTACAGCACCGGTGCTGAACAGGGGAGAGGTTAAACTGGAGATCCGGCCCGGCATTATCCTGAACGGCATTTCCGAAACAAGGGCCCCCTATCCGTACTTTGCACCCATCATCATAAACGATTTTTCTCTTGAGCAGGGAGAGGTGGCCGGCATAAATGACCTCAACACAGTCTACCGCGACAATACTGAGTTTGTATGGAGGGAAGAGTTTGAAGATGAAGCCTTTGCTATTGTGAAAGGTCCTGAGGGGGAGGTGGACATTGCACGAACCTCGCCGCCAGGTTCCCCGGAAGCATTTACCGATGAAAATTCTGAATATTCCGGTGTGGCAGTGCTTGGCAGTGATAATTCAAGGATGGTGCTCCAGTCGGACGACGGCAATGACGGTGGTTTTGAACTTCGGAAAGGTAACTTCATTTTCCTGGAGCTGCATTACAAAACCGAAGTGCCCCTGATAACCGGACTGTTCATCAACCAGCAGAACCAGTTCATCCAGAAAAGGCCTTTCGTAGGGCTCAACCCCACCGACGAATGGAAAAAGGTCTATATTAATTTCACCCCGCTCGTGAATGAGGAAGTAGGGGCGGTCGATTTTCGCTTCTATTTCGAGGCCAATGCATCGGAGGGTCAAGCAGGCTCAAAAATATATCTCGACAATATCAAACTCTTATCAAGGCAAAACTTAAAGTTGTCAGATGAATAAACGATTACAGGTAGTCAGGTACGTAGTGGCCGATTTTATTGCTGCAGCAATAGCCTGGAGCGTGTTCTTCATTTACAGAAAGTATCTTGTTGAACCGAATGTATTACAGGATATATCCGAGATATTCAAAGACCAGAACTTCTTTATCGGGATCATCATCGTGCCTGTTTTCTGGCTGGGGCTTTATTCGATGATAGGCACTTACAGCGCCAAAAAGATCTACCGGAAATCAAGGCTGAAAGAGCTCAGCCAGACCTTGCTGGTAACCCTGATAGGTGTCATCATCATCTTCTTTGCACTTATCCTGGATGACGTGATCACTTCCTACAAGTCCTATTACCAGTCGTTCCTGGTGCTTTTTTCTCTGCATTTTGTAGTGACATTCACTTTCAGGCTTATTCTCACAACCCGCACGGTAAGAAGGATACATAAGAAAATAATAGGGTTCAATACGGTTATTGTGGGCTCTAACGGCAATGCCATATCTATTTATAAAGAGCTTGAAAACCAGGAGGTGCCGTCGGGCAACCGGATACTGGGATTCGTAAATGCTTTTGATTATGATGAGTACAAGATAGAAAAGTACCTGGAGCACCTGGGCAGTTATAAGGACCTTAAAGAGATCATCAGGAAACACGTGGTGGAAGAGGTGATCATTGCCATTGAGAGGTCGGAGAGGGAAACCATAAGGAGGATACTTACCCTTCTTGAAGAGACGGATGTAATAGTTAAGATCATCCCTGATTTCCAGGACTATATGCTTGGAATGGTCAAGATGACCTCGATCTGGCACACCCCGCTGATCCAGATCTCCCCTGAGCTGATGCCACCCTGGCAGCAGTCGCTGAAACGCATGATAGATATTTTTGCTTCCCTTCTTGCGCTGGTCATCCTGTTCCCGGTATTCCTGTTTGTGGCAATAGGGGTGAAGCTTAATTCCAGGGGGCCCGTCATCTATTCACAACAAAGGATTGGCCTGGGCGGCAAACCATTCCTGATGCATAAGTTCCGCTCAATGTATGCCGATGCAGAAAAGGACGGCCCTAAACTGGCAACCAAGGACGATAACCGGATTACCCCGTTCGGGAAATTCCTCCGTAAGGTAAGGCTCGACGAAATACCCCAGTTCTATACAGTGCTTAAGGGCGATATGTCGCTGGTAGGCTACAGGCCAGAGAGAAAATACTTTATTGAAAAGATCGTTGAAGTGGCGCCGGAATACAAGCTTCTCTACAAGATAAGACCTGGCATCACTTCATGGGGCCAGGTTAAGTTTGGCTACGCCGAAAATGTGGATGAAATGGTAGAGAGGTTGAAATACGACCTGCTATACCTCGAGAACATGTCGCTCGCCATGGATTTCAAGATCATGATCTATACGGTGCTCATCGTTATGCAGGGCAGGGGTAAATAGAAGGTCCTGTCAGATCTGCCCGGTTTCTATCATCTGTACAATGTGTTCTATCTTCCTGTCCTCTCCCTCAGGATCGTAATTTGTTTTCAGGTTGTAGCCGAAAATACGGGCGAAAGTCTGGTAAAAGAAAGCCGAAAAGCCGCCCCGCAGCTCTTTGACCAGGTCGTATGAAGTCTCCCCGGTTTCCCGGTCTACCAGCTTGATGAGTATTTTTCCCTGGCTGAAAGTCATGTCCCTGAGATCATCCCCGAATTCCGCCTGCAGCTCTTCCTCAGCTTGTTTTATTATTTTTTTCCGTTCCCTTTCGGTTTCAGCTTCAGATAGTATCACCTCATATTCCTTCAGCAGGATCCCGGCAAGTTTCGCGTAGGGATATACCTTCTTCACGTTCCTTACCAGCTTTGTGTGTGAACGCAGGTCGCGCCGTTTTTTGAATACGGGGAAAGACCGGATGGTTATCTCGTTCAGCTCAACAATGGCAATTGTATCGGCATTTTCCACTTTGGCCCTTACAACGGTGTAATCACCTACCTGCGCAAGCGCCGGCAAGGCTATAAGAGGGAACAATATGGCCAATAAGATCCTCATTAGTCAAAAAAATGATCCAAAAACTGTGCCGCTAAAGGTTAATCTATCAGGCTACCTTAAGGTCCGAAAGCCCCGACTTGGCAAATTTCTTTTCGGCGTAAGCCTTTGTTACTCTCAGTTTACTGGTCTTCTCGTCAGAGGGCAGGTCGAACATGGCATCTGTAAGAATGGCTTCAATGATAGAACGCAACCCCCTGGCTCCCAGCTTATGCACGCTCGATTTCTCAACAATGAATTGCAGGGCATCATCGTTGAACGAAAGATCAACGCCGTCTAGCTTGAATAGTTTCGTAAACTGCTTGACCAATGCATTTTTAGGTTCCGTGAGTATCCTCTTCAACGCCTTTTCATCGAGTGGGTCGAGATGGGTTGCCAGGGGGAACCTGCCCACTATTTCGGGTATCATCCCGAATTTCTTAAGGTCCGAAGGGGAAATATACTTTAGGATATTCTCCCTGTCTATCGCCTTGAGGCTTTTATCGAAAGAATATCCTATTACGTTGGTCTTAAGCCTTGAGGCAATGATCTTATCGATGGAATTGAAGGCGCCGCCGGCAATGAACAGGATGTTCTGGGTGTTTACCGGGATCATCTTCTGCTCAGGGTGCTTTCGGCCGCCATGCGGCGGAACATTGATCACCGAGCCTTCAAGAAGCTTCAGCAATGCCTGCTGGACACCCTCTCCCGAAACATCCCGGGTGATGGAGGGGTTGTCGCTCTTCCTGGCGATCTTGTCGATCTCATCTATAAAGACGATCCCCTTTTCGGCAGCAGCCAGGTTATAGTCGGCCGACTGAAGCAACCTCGACAGTATGCTTTCCACGTCCTCGCCCACATAACCGGCCTCCGTAAGAACTGTTGCATCAGCTATGGCAAAAGGAACATTAAGCATCCTGGCAATGGTCCTGGCCAGCAGGGTCTTCCCCGTGCCGGTCTCACCCACCATGATGATGTTCGACTTTTCGATCTCGACACCGTCCTCGTCCCTGGGCTGGTCAATCCTTTTATAGTGATTGTAAACAGCAACCGACAATACCCGTTTGGCCGTTTCCTGGCCGATCACGTATTGATCCAGGTAATCCTTGATCTCTCTCGGGGTCCTGAGGGAAAGCGGTGTAACCTTGTGTTCCTTGATATGTGCAAATTCCTCATTAAGGATATTCTGTGCCTGCGTGATACAGGCATCACAGATATGGGCATTGATGCCCGCAATGAGGACATTTACCTCCGAACGTTCCCTTCCGCAGAAGGAGCACTTGTGTTGTTCAGTTGCCATGGCCTTGAATGTTCGCTATTTTTCGTTCTTGACAAGGACTTCGTCTATCATTCCATACTTTTTTGCCTCTTCTGCCGTCATCCAGTAATCCCTGTCGCTGTCCTTCCAGATCTTCTTATACGTTTGTCCGGAATGTTTGGCTATGATTTCGTAAAGTTCTTTTTTGAGCTTCATGATCTCACGGGCTGTGATCTCAATGTCGGAAGCCTGTCCCTGGGCGCCTCCCATGGGCTGGTGGATAAGTATCCGTGAGTGTGTCAGGGCGGTCCTTTTGCCCTTTTCGCCTGCACATAGCAACACGGCGCCCATCGATGCGGCTATTCCCGTACAAATGGTTGCCACATCCGGAGAAATGTACTGGATAGTGTCGTATATCCCCAGGCCTGCATAAACGGATCCCCCGGGTGTGTTAAGGTAGATCTGGATATCCTTGCTGGAATCCACCGACTCGAGGAACAGAAGCTGTGCCTGGATGATGTTTGCCACGTAATCGTTTATGGGAACACCCAGGAAAATGATACGGTCCATCATCAGCCTGGAGAAAACATCCATGGTGGCAACATTTAACTGACGCTCCTCGATAATGGTAGGGGATATGTAATTGCCCACCAGTGAAGAGTACTGGTCGTATGCAAGACTGCTTATGCCCCTGTGCTTAGTGGCATAATTACGGAATTCGTCTTTATTCATCTGTATTCTTTTTATTGAGTTCTTTAACTATTTCTGTGAATTTGTCGTAGCTGACCTTTTTCTTGTTCAGCTTAACTGATTCCTTCATTAGGTCCTTGAGTTTTTCCTCGTAGAGCTGGTTGTGGATCTTTTCCTTTTCCTCTTTGTTCTCAAGAACAGAGTCTATTATCGAGTTGAGCCTCTTTTCGCCCTCCTCGTCTTCGGCCTGCATGGGCATCTGGCTCAAAAAATACCTTTTCACCACATCCCTTATCTCTTCTTCCTCAACCTTCAGCCCCTTTTCCTTGGCAATTTTGCTTTCGAGCAGTTGCCATTTGAACGACTTGAGGTAATCGGAAAATTTTTCCTCCAATTCCTTTTCACTTCCCACTTCCTTGTCGTTTTCAAGGATTAGTCTTTTCAGAAAATCCTCAGGCAATGGTATTTCAATCTCTTTAACGAGTTTTTCTATAAGATGGTTCATAAAAAGCCTGTCAGATTCAGGCTCGAAAGACCTCCTGATGCTCTCTTCTACCTTTTCACGGAATTTCTCTTCACTATCGCACTCTTCCCCGAAAGCTTTCTTGAACAGCTCCTCGTTCATTTCCGCAAGCTCCTGGCGGGAGATCTCAGTAACGGTAAAGTTGAAATCAGGCACCTCGTCGCCCACCTCTTCGGTTTGCTTCCCTATTATGTAGGCTGTTTCGGTCTTGTTCTCCGTGGCTTCCAAAGGATTGAAAGTAATCGTATCTTCTTTTCCTGATCCGATGAATTTTTTCTTTATGTCTTCTTTTTTGATGGTGTTGACGGCTATGACAGTACTCCTGTTTATGCCGTCTTCCCTGACGTTTCCCTCTTCATCCAGCTCAGTGAGCTCGCCCTGTACAACATCATCTTCACCAATTTTTTCAGGGTGGGTGTGTGATCCGAGTTGTGTGCGGATGTTCTTGATCTGTTCCTCGATCATTTCATCCTTAGGCTCGATCTGGTAATAGTCAACCTTCATTTTATCGTCAAGGGTGAAATCGATCTCAGGAGCCATGCCTATATCGAAATGAAAGGTAAAGTCACCCCAGTCATCGAAATTCACCTCCTGTTCCTTTTCCTTGTTGGGTAGCGGGTTTCCAATTACATTGAGGTCGTTATCAACAATGTATTTGGTCATGCTCTCCGAAAGCAGTGAGTTGACCTCCTCTGCCAGGACTGCCTTACCATACATTTTCTTGATCATCCCGAAAGGGACTTTCCCGGGCCTGAAACCGGGCATTGAGGCCTTTCTCTGCTGATCTTTCAGTACCTTGTTCACCTTTTCCTCGTAATCACCCTTTGCAATTTCAAGCGTGATCGTAGCTGTTAAGTCTCCTGTGTTTTCTCTGGTAATGTTCATTCTCTTCTGATTAATCCTTCGTTTTGAACAAAAAAAAAGTGCGGATGAAGGGACTCGAACCCCCACGCCTTTCGGCACTAGATCCTAAGTCTAGCGCGGCTACCAATTACGCCACATCCGCATCGATGGCCCTTTTTACATCAGGGCGACAAGTTGGGGCATTAACCCCTTTATAATCTGATAAATAAGAATATATTGCAACAATTTGCAAATATACAAAATGTCTGTCAGTTGTCATGACCGGCTCTCATCAATTTCCATACCACTCTTGGCAGATATAACCTCAGCCTTTTTTATAACCGTTATAAATTGCCTGCACATAACATAATAAAGGTAATTGCCGTTACATAGATCAACATCCCAAAATGCTTGAGAAAACCACCCTTCTGTAAACAGAATGAATAAGAGCAGTCTTTATTAGTTAACAACGGCCTGTTCATTTGTGACAGGGGTAAAAAAAAGAATCCAAAAGTAAAATGATATATTTGTCAATTGTTTTTGCGTTATAGGAACGGAGAAGATAAACTTCCTGATGCTTTTGAACCAAAAAACCAAATTACTCACAGCACTCATAATACTGCTACTTTGCGCCGCAGAAAGCCGTTCCCAGCAGTTGCTCGGTCTGGTCAACAGTAATTTCGCAGGCTCCAACAGCACTCTTATAAACCCTTCACAGCTCAATTCCTCAAAGCTGTATATGGATGTCAACCTCGTGACCTTCAATTTTTTTACTGATAACGATTTTCTGCATATCCATGCAGGTGATTACAGCTTTGCAGAGTTCCTGAAAAGGGATCCCCAGTTTCCTGAATACGGCCCCGACGACCTTCCGTTCGACAGGTACGACAATACCAGGAACAAGAATGTTTTTGTGCAGGTGCTCGGGAGAGGCCCTTCTTTTTTCCAGAGCAGGGGAAAGCACTCCTACGGCCTGCACACAGGGGTAAGGGTGTTGAGTTCGGTAGGCCAGGTGCCTTATGAGATAGGGAATTTTGGATACTACGGGCTTGATTATGAACCCCAGCACAATATCAATTATGACGATTACGACTTCTATGCCAACAGCATAGCCTTTGCTGAAGTTGGCGCTACATATAGTTATTCAATGATCAAATACGGATTTGATGAAATTGATATTGGCATAACTGCCAAGGCACTCTTTTCCTATACCGGCGCCTATGCTTATATAAACAATATCAATTATATAATCCCGAACGATTCCACCGCCAACATCAAGAACCTTAATGTGGAGGCAGGCTATTCCCTCCCTCTTGATTATGAGAACAACGACTTCCCGGGTAACACGGATTTCATAAAAGGCACCGGTTTCGGGTTCGACTTTGGCATAACCTATCAGAGAAAGGTGAGGACCTACCAGAAAAGAAGGTATGACAAACTGTGCCACCAGAGGTATATAGATTACAAGTACAAAATAGGCTTTTCACTTCTCGATATTGGTTATGTGAGGTTTACCAAAAATGCACAAAGCCACGTTTTTGAAGACGTGAACCGCTATTGGAACAACATCGACACCCTTTCTTATTTCAACATGAACCAACTGGTGCGCGATTTCAACGAAGTGTTTTACGGCGTGCCCGATGCTTCCTACAGGGGGGATGTCATGACCATGTTCCTGCCTGCTGCCTTCAGTGTCCAGGCCGATTATCATTATTATCGTAACTGGTATTTTAATGCCACGCTGGTGCAGCCTTTACCAATATCCAGGTCAATGATCATGAGACCTGCCCAGGTTGCCTTTACTCCAAGATATGAGACGCCGGCCTTTGAAGCAGCCATCCCGATATCCCTCTATAACTGGAGGCACCCCAGGATCGGTGTGGCCATCCGTTATCATTTCATCACAGTGGGAACCGATAAGCTGGGCGGGTTCTTTGGCCTGACCGATTTTACCGGGCTCGATTTTTACTTTTCGGTCAAGCTGAATTTCAGCAAGGGCAACTGCAAGTTCTTCAACCGCTTCGTCCCATGCCAGAACTTTGAATATGGCCTGCCCGGGCAATAATTGATCTCTCACATCAACGCTGTCTTTTTAAGGTGCATTCAGTCTAAATAGGTCGGTTTTAACATTTATCCTGTATTACATCTCTGAACTTTAATGATCAATTATCGTATAGGTTTTCTAAGAAATTTGGTGGTTTGAAGAAAATCCTGATCATAATTCTCATACTGGGCTGTAATGTGTCCTGGGCGCAAAGTATGTTCGGCCTCGTGTCGGGCAATTACGCCGGATCCAATGGCATTTACCTCAACCCTTCATCCATTGCCAACAGCAAGATCAGGTGGGATATCAACCTGTTTTCCGCCAACGCTTTTGTCTTCAGCAATTATTTCTACCTGCCAAAAAGGCAGGCAGGCTTTTTCAGCATAGTTTCTGGCGACTACACCTTTCCGCATTACCCAAAGCCTTTCGGGGTGGGGGAGAGAAATATTTACGTTTACTACAAGGACAAAACACCAAAAAATGTTTTTTCCGATGTGAAGATCATAGGGCCGTCGTCCATGTTCCGCCTCGGGGATCATACTTTTACCGTACATACTGCCGCCAGGGTTATGTCGTCGGCAAACAATGTCCCTTACGACATAGCCAATTTTTCCTTCTTTACCATGGATTATTCCCCCCAGCACAATAAGAATTTCAAGCGCGATAATTATTCACTAACCGCCATGTCGTGGGCTGAGCTGGGATTCTCCTATGCCACAATGGTGAAGCGTTCTTTTTACCATAGGTGGTCGGCAGGGGTCACTGTCAACCTTTTGTTCGGTAACAATGGTTCTTACATAAACGGAGGGTATACAGATTACATCGTCTTCAACGACAGTATAATGACCGTGAACGAGCTGAACGGGGAGATCGGGATAGCGCTGCCATTAAATTACCAGACCAACGAACTGGAACTGACCCGCAATCTCCTGAAGGGTTTCGGGTTCGGGATCGACCTGGGCATGACCTATTATTTTGCGGAGAAGGGCAACAGGCGGCCGCTGAAAGACGGGGCATACCAGAAGAAGTACGAACCTTATACCTTTAAGCTTGCAGTGGCAGTTCTTGACCTGGGATTTGTAACCTTCAACGATCAGGCACAGAAGCACGTGCTTGACAAGGCAAGTCGGGAACTCATCAATGTTCAGCAAATGGAGTGGGACAACCTGGCAACGGAGCTAAGGCAAATAAGTGAGCTTTTTTACAATGACCCGGATGAAACACTCGTTGCTGATGACTTCCGGGTTTATCTCCCGACACGGCTGACTGTTAATGCCGACTATAAGTTTAAGGAATGTTTCTACCTCGGTGGGATCTTCGTAGCTCCTTTAAGGTTTATGAATAACCAGATAAGACAGCCTTTTACGCTTGCCGCCATACCAAGGTACGAAACCAGGTACTTTGAAGTAAGTATGCCTGTATCGTTGTACGAATGGAAATTCCCAAGAATAGGCTTTTCGGTAAGGATACACGACCTGACCATAGGGACCGACCGGCTGGGGGGCTTCCTGACCAGCCAGGACTTTACCGGGATGGATTTCTATATCTCCTACAAGATAAATTTTAACGGCCATACATCCCGCTGGCAGAGGGTCAGGCCCTGCGCTTTCCAGTAACCATCACGCTGCCAACTTAACGTCCAGGGCATCCCGCAGGCCGTTCCCCACTGTCATGAACGCAAGCACAAGTAGCATGATGGCAAGCCCGGGGATAATTGCAAGGTAGGCAGCATCGAGAATAATGAATGGGTAATTTTCCTTGATCATCATGCCCCAGGATGGAGTGGGGGGCTGAACACCTATACCAAGGAAGCTCAGGCCTGCCTCGATAAGGATGGCAGATGCGAAATTCGCTGCTGCAATAACTATAAGGGGGCTTATGATATTTGGTAAAATATGCCGTGTAATGATCCTGAAACTTCCAAATCCCAGCGCCCTCGCCGCTTCCACGAATTCTTTCTCCCTGATGCTGAGTATCTGGCCTCGGGTCACTCTTGCTGTTTCAACCCAGGTGGTCAGTCCCACGGCAATGAATATCTGCCATATCCCTTTTCCCAGGGCAAATGAGATAGCTATTACCAGCAGAAGTGTGGGGATGCTCCATACAACATTGATTAGCCATACCATTACCTGGTCAATGATCCCTCCGAAGAAACCACCGAGGGAACCTATGATAAGTCCTATAGTCAAGGATATCAATACGGAAATGAAACCAACCGATAAACTGATCCTGGTGCCAATAATCAGCCTGCTCAGGATATCCCTGCCAAAACGGTCGGTTCCCAGCAAGTAAGTGCGCTTCACGATGTTTTCTTCGCTGATATGTTCCCTCAGCTCTTCTAATTTATAAGTTCTCTCCTTACCGGCCCCGTTATGTACTATCACAATTCTGCCATCAAAGGAATATTGGAGTTCATGTACAGGAAAGATTATATCAACAAGCAAAAGGCTGTCTTCAGGGGCCCTTGCGTACTCGTCTTCCCCATAGGTTCTGAAGTATATGTATTCATTCCCGAACCTGTAATCACTTATTGGAATGTTCCGGTACAAAGATTGCCTGCCATAGATCATGGTATGGAATGTTCCTTTTTGCTTTAGATCAGTGTTTTTTCTCAGCTTAAGCATGGTCACGCTGAACCCAGGCTTTTTCATCGAGATCTCAAGGTGTTGCTCATTGGCAAAAGGCGTTTTGTCAGGGGCGACCAGGTACCCCAGAACAGCTATGACGGCACAGAAAATTATGTAGATCAGGGCTGCGATCGATAATTTATTCTTCCTGAAGCGCTTCCAGGCAAGCCTGTTGAGCGAGCCCGATGCGAGGTATTCTCTTTTCCTGAATATCCGCAGCCTGTTAAGCATGTTTTCAACCTGTTCTGTGGGCTTCAAAATTAAACCTTTTGATCAATAAAATGGTCAACCGTTTCTTCTATGGTGTGTGAAGTTTTTTTGACCCCTGATCCTGTTTCAGAAATTGATTTTTATCGTATATTTGCACCGCCAAAATGGTGGATGTAGCTCAGCAGGTTAGAGCATCGGATTGTGGTTCCGAGGGTCGTGGGTTCGAGTCCCATCTTCCACCCGAAGCTATCGAAGAGTCGGTAGCTTTTTTTGTAACGGTAAGGCATCTTCAAGACAGATGCCCGGAAAAAGGCATACAGGCCTGATTTCATAACACCGTTGGAAATAGCTATTTTTGCAACCAGAATAATTAATATTGTAAGATGTTTGAAGGATTACAGGATAAATTAGAACGATCGTTTAAAATACTGAAGGGCCACGGCCATATCACTGAGATCAATGTGGCCGAAACCCTGAAAGAGGTGCGCAAAGCCCTTCTCGATGCCGACGTGAGCTACAAAATTGCCAAAGAGTTCACCGAAGAGGTCAAGGAGGAAGCGCTCGGTCAGAAGATACTCACGGCAGTTTCCCCCGGCCAGTTGATGGTCAAGATTGTCCGAGACAAGCTTTCCGAGCTGATGGGAAGCGAGAAAGAAGACATCAACATCGAAGGCAGCCCGGCAGTCATCCTTATTGCAGGTCTCCAGGGTAGCGGTAAAACTACCTTTTCGGCCAAACTGGCCAATTATCTTAAATCAAAAAAAGGTAAATTACCCTTGCTTGTTGCAGGCGACGTCTACCGTCCTGCCGCTATCGACCAGCTCAAGGTGCTTGGGGAACAGATCAGCGTTGAAGTTTATCACGAACCGGAAAACAATGATCCTGTTAAGATTGCCAAAAATGCCATAAGCCAGGCAAAGCGTGATGGTAAACAGGTAGTGATAATCGATACCGCCGGCCGACTTGCCATTGATGAAATGATGATGAATGAGATATCATCCATCAAAAGCTCGGTAGATCCGCATGAAACCCTTTTCGTGGTCGACTCCATGACCGGTCAGGATGCTGTCAATACAGCGAAAGCGTTCAACGACAGGCTCGATTTCGACGGGGTGGTCCTTACCAAGCTGGATGGTGATACCCGCGGTGGTGCTGCGCTTACGATCAAGGCCGTGGTGGATAAGCCCATCAAGTTCATCGGTATCGGTGAAAAGATCGATGCCATCGACCTTTTCTATCCTTCCAGGATGGCCGACAGGATACTGGGCATGGGCGATATCGTGTCACTTGTTGAAAAAGCACAGGAGCAGTTCGACGAGCAGGAAGCCCAGCGGATACAGAAAAAGATCGCGAAGAACCAGTTCAATTTCGATGACTTCCTGAACCAGATCAAGCAGATAAAGAAAATGGGGAATGTCAAGGACCTTATGGGTATGATTCCCGGCATGGGTAAAGCCCTGAAAGGTGTTGATATTGATGATGATGCCTTCAAGAGCATTGAAGCCATCATCTATTCAATGACCCCGGAAGAAAGGGACAACCCCAAGATCCTTAATGGTTCCAGGAGGAAAAGAATTGCAAACGGAAGCGGTACTGATATTCAGGAAGTGAACAGGCTTATCAAGCAATTCAACGAAACATCCAAAATGATGAGGATGATGTCGGGGGGCAAGGGCAAGAATATGGCCCAGTTGATGCAAAGAATGAAGAATACCCCCGGTATGCGGTAATCAATTAACAGTAACCGGTATATGAAACTGATAGACGGGAAAAAAATTGCAGCGGAAATAAAGGAGGAGATAAAGAAAGAGGTTGCTGAAATGATCGGCAACGATCTGGATGGGCCACACCTGGCTGCCGTGCTGGTCGGTGAGGACCCTGCCAGCCAGACCTATGTCAAAAGCAAGGAGAAAGCCTGCCGTGAAGCCGGTATAATCTCATCGGTCTATAATCTTCCCGCAAATACAACCCAGAAAGAACTGCTCGTAACTATTGATTTCCTGAACAACGATCCGGAGGTGGATGGCTTCATTGTGCAACTGCCACTCCCTGAACATATTGACGAGGATACAGTGATCCAGCAGATCAGGCCCGAAAAGGATGTTGACGGCTTTCACCCTGTGAACATCGGAAGGATGGTGCTCGGACTGCCGGCCTATATCTCTGCCACACCCTTCGGTATCCTGAAACTGATCGAACGGTCAGGTATCGAAACGGAAGGAAAGCACTGCGTGGTCGTGGGCAGGAGCAATATTGTAGGCACCCCGGTCAGTATACTGCTTTCAAGGAAATCCAAAACAGGCAACGCTACCGTAACCCTTTGCCACAGCAAAACAAAAGATCTTGAAGAAATAACAAAAACCGCTGATATACTGATAGCCGCCATAGGAAAAAAAGAGTTTATCAAGGCAGATATGGTAAAGAAAGATGCTGCGGTCATTGATGTGGGCATCCACAGGGTGCCCTCCGACAAAACCAAATCAGGCTACAGGCTGGTTGGTGATGTCGATTTTGACGAAGTATCGAAGGTGGCAGGTCACATAACACCTGTGCCGGGTGGGGTGGGGCCCATGACAATAGTCTCTCTGCTGAACAACACCCTTATGGCTGCCCGGAAAGAAATCTATTCTTAGGATATGAGAAGTTTTTCACAATTATCCCTGCTGACCATTTTTGTCACTTTAATTCCCTTTACACTGATATCACAGGATGATGATCAGGCGGTGAACAATATTTACAGGCATGAGCAGGTGGTTTTCGGCGACCTAACACCGAAAGTGACCTTGCCTCAGGACCTGAAAGAAACTTCAGGTCTTATATTCTGGAGAAACAGCCTCTGGACCCATAACGACAGCGGGGGAGACCCTGTTATTTTCAGGGTTGATACAGCTACGGGGGACATCCTGCAGAAGATCACACTGAAAGGGGCAACCAACCGTGACTGGGAAGACATCACGCACGATGATGATTACATTTATATAGGTGATTTCGGCAACAATTCCGGCAACAGGAAAGACCTGAATATCTACAAGTTAAACAAAGACGACGTCCCTGAAAACGGAGATGCTTCCGTTGAAGCCAGTGAGATCAGTTTCACCTTTTCCGACCAGCGCTCGTTCGACAATGATAACAGGGAGCACAACTTCGATTGTGAATCGGTGATCTCCTTTAATGATAACCTCTATCTTTTTTCTAAAAACTGGATCGACGGTAAAACCCGGATGTACAGGCTCCCGAAGGATCCCGGGGATTATGTTGCCGAAGTGCTGGATTCGCTGGATGTGGATGGATTGGTAACGGCTGCTGATATAAACCCCCGGGGTGACAGGATCGCATTGCTGGGCTACAGGAATTTCTATCCTTTCATTGTACTGATAAAGGATTTTGCCGGAGAAAGCCTGTTGCAGGGAGAGGTGCACAAGCTGGATTTTCCTTTTGAAGGAGGTGTCCAGACCGAAGGTATTGCCTTTACCGACAGCACCAGGCTGATGATATCCTGTGAAGAGCTCAAGACCGAACCTCAGGTCTTTTCCTATGATACCTGGAAATGGGAGCAGATGAAGGGTGATGATCTGGAACCTTCCCGGCTCGATAACTGGGACCTCACGCTGGTAAAGAAAAAAAGGAAAGGGATCCGTTTCATTGCAGTTGACCTCACTGCCATGCGTGGAAGTGTCTTTTCTGCCGGCATTGAAACCCTTTCAGGTAAAGCGTTGACCTTTCCCGGGTACACCTTTAACAGGCATATGGGTAAGAACTACCTGGAGCTTGACGTATTTCCTTTCAATGTATCACATTACAAAGTGTTTATAGGAAACGGAAGTGCAAGGTCGGAGAAAGAAATTTTTGTTGATTGACATTGACCAGAGAAGAGGAAATATTACTTGAACAGGGCAAATTGCTGCCCCTGATGGAGGATTTTTACACTATCCAGGGGGAGGGCTACAACACTGGCAAGCCTGCCTATTTCATCAGGCTGGGCGGTTGTGATATGGGCTGTGCATGGTGCGATGTAAAGGAATCATGGAACGCCGAGCTTCACCCGTTGACCTCGTCTGATCAGATAATAGAAAGCGCAGCTTCTCATCCGGCTAAGGCCGCAGTAATTACCGGCGGAGAACCGGTTATGTACAACCTTGAATATCTCACATCAGGATTGAAAAAGAAAGGGATTAAAACCTTTATCGAAACCTCGGGAGTAAAGCCGCTCACCGGTAAATGGGACTGGGTCTGCCTCTCTCCTAAAAAGGGCAGCCTCCCTGTTGATGACTATTATGCATTTGCCAGTGAGCTGAAGGTGATCATCTGTAACGAGAGGGACCTGAAATGGGCCGAACTGAATGCGAAAAGGGTGCATGA
>CAZXWD010000068.1:0-6426 GCA_964644135.1 uncultured Bacteroidales bacterium
GCAGGGAGGGGGACTGAGGGGGTGGGTAAAAAATCCGTCAGCTAATAAAGAAAATTATTATACGGATACCGCTTCACATGGATCGCCCTGACCTTATCGTACAATATTTCCCTCAATTCATCGATATTCGTTTTCTCCTTTGCGGAGATGAAAACGGCAGGGTAACCATCCCTGGCCATCCAGGAGCGCTTCCAGTCGTCAAGACTGAAATTGGCTTTGGTTGGTGGACTCATGTCGTCTTCTTCTTTTTCCCGGTAAGTGTAATTATCTATCTTATTAAAGACCAGCAGCATGGGCTTGTCCTTGGCGCCGATCTCCTCCAGGGTTTCGTGAACGGTGCGGATATGCTCTTCAAAGTCGGGGTGTGAAATATCCACGATATGCAGCAACAGGTCGGCTTCGCGCACCTCGTCGAGGGTTGATTTGAACGACTCGATGAGGCTGTGGGGCAGTTTCCTTATGAACCCCACGGTATCGGATACCAGGAAGGGCAGGTTGCCGAGCACTACCTTCCTGACAGTAGTATCGAGGGTAGCAAAGAGCTTGTTCTCGGCAAACACGTCCGATTTGCTCAGCAGGTTCATCAGGGTGGATTTGCCAACATTGGTATATCCCACCAGGGCAACACGCACCATGCTGCCGCGTCCTTTACGCTGTGTGGCCATCTGCTTTTCGATGTCCTTGAGCTTGCCTTTCAGCAGTGCGATACGGTCGCGGATGATACGCCGGTCGGTCTCGATCTCCCGCTCTCCGGGCCCTCGCAGCCCGATCCCCCCTTTCTGCCTCTCGAGGTGAGTCCACATCCGTGTTAGGCGGGGCAGCAAGTATTCGTATTGCGCCAGTTCTACCTGTGTTTTAGCATGGGCAGTCCTTGCCCTCCGGGCGAATATGTCGAGGATCAGGTTGTTCCTGTCGAGCACTTTGCACTGCAACTCCCTGTCGATGTTCCGTAACTGGCTGGGCGAGAGCTCATCATCGAACACGGCCAGGTCGATGTTGTGTTCTTTCACATATTTTTTGATCTCCTGTAGCTTGCCCGATCCAACGAACGAGCGTGGGTCGGGGGAGGGGACATTCTGGGTGAAACGCTTAATGGCCTTGCCGCCTGCCGTTTCCACCAGGAAGGCCAGCTCGTCAAGGTATTCACGTGTGCGGAAAGCTTCTTCCTTACTGGTTATCAGGCCAATGAGGACAGCGCGTTCTTGTTTTATGTCAGTTTCTATAGGGTTCGTCATTTACAATGCAAAAATACGAAAAAGAGGCGGGCTGTTTTCGGGTGTCCGGGTGTTTGAATAAAATTGTCACTATTGTCAAATTGTCTTGTGTTAAGGTGTATTGGTAATAAGTCACTTCTCATACACTTTCAATGTCAGTAAATCCTGCCACCGAGGGGTCGTCTGTTAACAGGTCGGAAACATGCAGTTTATGAACATCATCAACACCGTTGCTTCGGGCAAATTGCTTCAGTTCTTCCTCTGTGCCTGTGTAAAAATTAACAAACCCTTTCACTGCCTCATCATGGACCATCAGTTTGCGGAGGTTCTTGTTCTGAGTGGTAATTCCTACCGGACAAGCGCCAGTATGGCAAACCAGTGACTGCAGGCATCCGATAGAGATGAGGGATGCTGTGGCCAGGGCGACAGCATCGGCACCCAGTGCCAGCCCTTTGGCAATGTCGGCACTGGTCTTGAAGCCACCGGTTATGCAAAGTGTCACTTTGCTACCAACCTTATCAAGATATTTTCTTGCGCGGCGGATAACGAAAACAGGAGGAATGCCTACATTGTCTTTAATGTATTTCGGGGCAGAAGCCGTTGCTCCGCCACGGCAGTCGAAAGTAATAAAGTCGGGACCGGCTTTGAGGGCAAATTCAAGGTCGTCTTCGATTTGTCCTGCTGCCAGCTTAATGCCCACCGGTTTACCGCCGGTGATCTCCCTTATATGGCTCACCTTTCTTTTTAAGTCTTCCAGGCTGTCGACCCCGGCCATTCTTCCGGGTGAAACTGAGTCTTCGTCTGGGTCCAGTCCACGTACGCGGGCAATTTCTTCGCTCACTTTGCGGGCGGGCAGGTGCCCTCCCAGGCCGGGCTTCACTGCCTGGCCCAGCTTTAGTTCTACGGCATCAGCCTTCCGGATAGAATCATCATTGTGTGAGAATTCTGCTGTTCCCAGTTCATAAATGTATTTGGATGCAGCCTCCCGGGATTCGGGAAGCATGCCTCCCTCACCGGAACACATTGCGGTCCCGACCAGCCTGGAGCCTTCAGCAAGTGCAAGTTTGGCCTCTTTGGAAATGGCCCCGAACGACATGTGTGAAACATAAAAAGGAATGCCAATCTCAAGCGGTTGTTTTGCAGTTCTGCCGATGACGGTTTTTGTGTTTACCTCCACATTTTCGTTTAACGGCATCTTGTACAACTGGGCGCCCTTAAAAGTGAGGGTATCAAAGCCCGGGAACTTTTTCAGGGTGCTCATCGATGAATTCTCGCTTTCGCCTGATCGGGAAAGGTGCTGTACTGCGGCTACCTTTTCATCATCGTTAAAGCGAATGGGATTGATCATTCCATTATCCCTGAAATTCACATAATAATGTTGTCCGCTGCAAAACGGTTTGTTCTTCGACTTCCCGCAACGGCACAGTGCGTAATGCTCTTCGATCTCCGGATCGTCAGGATCATTCAGGTTTATATGGCCTCTTACCCAGTAAGGCATGTCTTTGTTAACCTTCAGCTCTGGCTTGTCGTGAAAATCAGTATGCTTAACACCGTTGATGGTGTAACTGAGTGCACCCGAGGGACACTTCCTTATTGTCTCTATGATCTTGCCGGCCGGTTCGGCATTGGGATCCACCCAGGGATCCTCGCCCATCCTGAAGACTTTCGGCAGCTCTCCGGTGCAGTATCCGGCATGAGAGCAGATGCCCCTGTCATCATGTATCGTTATCTCCTTGCCTACATAATCATCAAGCCTTCTTGGTACTCTGTCCGGATCTTTTTCATCGGTAAATCCCGTTTTGCCATGTGTCCCGTCGCAGAATGGTTTCGAATTTGACCCACCACACCGGCAAAGGGCAAAAGCCCTGGACTTTAAAGGGTAGAGTGCATCTTTGGAATTTGTAAGCTTTTTCAGGTTCAGGACCACCAATGGCCCGTTCTTTACAGTACTTATGGATATTTTATCAGGCATAAATGCAGTTTTTTCTGTTTTTAATAATTATACAGCCTTGAAGGATAGCGGAATATTATATTTTGCCATCCTTACATGTGTTCCGGCTTTTTCCCTTGCTTAATCTGGCCGAAGTACCTTTCTATATTCCTGATTCCCTGTTGTATCGAAGGACAGGATCTTTCAAAAACATCCGCTTTTTCCCGGTCTGTTCCCGGCTGTTCTTCTCGCCAGTCGCTGAGTACTTTGTCACCGTTATAATCTACGTAGCTTAACCTTACCGAGAAGTCATTTTCGGGGAGCAAGAGGCTTTCGCCGGGCAGCAGGGCAGTATGTTCCACTTCGATCATGTGCTCACATAGCTCAGCACAGGTCCTGAAGCCGATATTCCTGATCTGTTCGTCAAAGCTATTGAAGTCGACATAAAGGTAAAAAGCCCCTGCCGGAGAAGTAGCCTGTATTCCCGGTATCTCGTTCAGCAGGGCAGATGTCCTGGTTCCAAATGCTTCATGTATACGGGTGCAGTCATGAATGTACGATTGTATGTCATCGCCCATCGAATAAGCAGTGATACATGCATTTTCAATGGGTGCAGGCACGCTTGAATAGGTCGAACCGGCGATCTTAAGAACATCCTTGATCAGTTCTTTGTCATTTGGAAAGATGCCAACCCCGAAGCGGTATCCGCCCGCAGAACGGTCTTTGGAGATCCCGCCTGTAACGATGGTCCTTTCAGGATAGACCTTGCCCATACTGGTAAAATTATCGAAATCAAAAGCCGTCTGGGCATAAATCTCGTCAGAGATAACCACTACATTATGTTTTCTCAGAACTACGGCAAGGTCTTCGAGTTCCTGTTCCGAATAAACTGCCCCTGTGGGGTTGTTCGGGTTGTTCAGGATCAGATTATGCTGGTCTGCGGGGTGTTCTTTTAGCAGGTATTCCAGTCTTGAAGGTGTCAGCTTGAAATTCTCTTCCGGCTTCAACCTGACCGGGATTACCTCTTTTCTGGCGATCATGGCTTGAGGCAGATAGCTCACCCACGACGGGGTGGGGATGATGAGCGGCCCTTCCAGGACCACTGCGATCATACTGATCATCATTTTGCTTCCGGGACTGACTATAATCCTTTCGGGATCACAATCGATACCGAAAATTTCTTTGTAATATTCAGAGATATTATCACGCAGATCCGGTATTCCGGCTGTAGGGACATAATCGTGTTTGTGGGCATTTTTCCTCAATGATTCCACAATTTTCGGCGGTGGCGAAAAAGGGGATTGCCCAAAGGCGAAGTTATGGTACGGTCGTTTGCATCCCTTTTTTCGGCATTCTTTCCTGTATTCCTTTATCTGCCGGTTGATACGGAGGTTTGCCGGGATCTTGACATCACGAAGGTATTCTCTCAGACTGATTCTCATTGTTATCCTAAATCCAGTTAGTAAACAGTGGATAATATTGAGCAATGATCATACCACCTTCCAGTCAGTGAAATATGAGGGATGAAAATTCTTCCTGAATTGGAGCAGTTCGCCGGTAAGATCAGATTTGATGATATGAAGCTCTAAACTTGAGTCCCCTCCGAAAAGTCGGAGGGGACTCAAAATTGAAATTTGAAAATCCTTTCACGCTTCACACCTCACGGTTCACGAATTATCTGTGAAATCGTGTAAAATCTGTGGGATCTGTGAGAAACAAGAAATGGAGGTATTTTTCACTTCACGCTTCACTCCTCACACTTCACACCGTAACACTGTAACACCAGACAATAAGGACAATTTGACAATTGAGACAATATTCCAATAGCTAATTAACTCAGAACTAATCTCAACTCTTAAAACTCAACTCTCTTCCGTTATTGCACAATATCAATGATCTCCTTAACCGGGATGCTTTCGGCTATGGACATGAATTCATCCTCGTCGCTTACGCCGCTGCAATCGAACATCATAAGGGAGTTCCCGAAAGGAAGCTGGAAGCTGTACGACACCTCACCATCACTGTTTTCTTCCCTGGTCATAAGGGCTTTGTAGCCATCCAGTTTGATCCGTTTCTGGTTTTCGTCTGCCGCAAGGAAAACCGACATGTTCAACAGCGACGATACCGATGCCAGTATGGGCGAATCACTGAGGATGCTGAAGGAAGCATCACGGGTTTCGCTTTTGTAATCGCGGTTTACGGTCAGCCCGGCAAAGGCGTTGTTGGTGCCCATTACATTGTCCGATTCAGGGACAATTTCCATGCCTCCGGGGGTTTCGGGCATGATGTCGAGAATGGCTTCGCCGATGGCCCGGTTCACCCCGTTCAGGGCGGCCTGGAGCTCAAACCTTGTGTTTTCAAGATCGCCCGAGCTGTAATTCGAGCCGGCATTGTCGAGGTTGGTCGTTACGTCGTCCTGTGCCGCAGCAAAAAACACGAACAGGATAACAGATGCTATGGTAGATATTATCCTTGTTTTCATTGTTCTCCCAGTTGTTTCATTATGTCATCAATATCGATCGTGTTCGAGGCCTCCATAAAGTCTCCTTCTGTTTCGAAGTTCACCCCTTCGGTGATCAAGATGGACGATTGCCCGAAGGGCACACTCAATTTGTAGCCCGAATGATCGTTGTATTCGATAACAGCATCATGGCCCTTGAACTCTGTTTGCTTATAACCTTCCTCTTCAGCGTTGGAAGATGCGTAAGCACCCGAACCAAGGTACATCCGGGTTGCTGCAAGCAGACCGGCATCATTCCCTATCGTTACCCTGAAATCCTGGTTCCCTTTGCGGTAGGTCCGTTCGATGATCAGGCCTACAAAGCCGATACCCGAACTGGTGACCTGGTCGTCATCTTCCAGGATGGGCAGCCCGGACACTTCTTCCGGCAATCCCTCCAGGATGTTCTCTCCTATTTCCAGTTCCACTCCCTGGATCGCTTTGCGGATAGAGCTGCGGGAATTACTGTACTGCTTGTCATTGAATGCCGTTTCGGCATCATCGATGTTTTTCATGACATCGATCTCTTCGGCTGATAATCCGCTGCCGCGGGTGTTGGCCGGACTGTCTGACCTGGCAGGGTCCTGATTTTTATCATCTTCCCCGAACATTGATTCAATGACCTTGTCCTCTGTTTTGTTCTTAAGTTTCCTGATGAATCTCTGGGCATCAGCCTGCTCAAACGAGCCTGCCACCAGAAACATCAGAGCTCCCATAAAAATTACTATTCTTTTCATAACTCGACCGGTTTAGTTCATCATTACAAAATTAATGGAATTTTT
>CAZXWD010000068.1:6526-17299 GCA_964644135.1 uncultured Bacteroidales bacterium
CCGACTGAATATTTTTCTACCTTTGCCCCCATGAAAACTGTCGTCAGCGGAATACGGCCAACCGGCAACCTGCACCTGGGCAACTACTTTGGCGCCCTCAGGAATTTTGTGAAGATGCAGGACGAGCACAATTGCTATTTTTTCATAGCCGATTATCACTCACTGACCACGCATCCCACGCCCGAAGACCTGCACGGGAACGTGAAGCAGGTGCTGGCTGAATATCTGGCCTGCGGACTTGACCCTGAAAAGGCCACACTCTATATCCAGAGCGACCTGCCCGAAACGGCAGAGCTCTACCTTTTGCTCAATATGAACACCTATGTGGGTGAGCTCGAGCGGTGCACCTCTTTCAAGGAAAAGATCAGGAAACAGCCCGATAACATAAATGCCGGCCTGCTCACCTACCCAACGCTGATGGCCGCCGATATCATTATTCACAAAGCTGATATGGTCCCTGTTGGCAAGGACCAGGAACAGCACCTGGAGATGACCCGCACCTTTGCACGGAGGTTCAACCGGCTTTACAAGATTGATTATTTTCCCGAGCCTGTGGCTTTTAATTTCGGCGAGAACCTCATCAAGATCCCCGGCCTCGACGGCAGCGGAAAGATGGGCAAATCGGAAGGGGAGGGAAATGCCCTTTTCCTGGCCGACCCGCCAGAAGTGATCCGTAAAAAAGTGATGCGGGCCGTTACCGATTCAGGCCCCACTGAGCCGAACCAGCCCAAGCCCGAACCGATAGAAAACCTCTTCTCCCTGATGCGTACCATGTCGAAGCCCGATACTGTGGAGTTTTTCGAAGAGCAGTACAATGCCTGCAACATCCGCTATGGCGACATGAAAAAACAGCTCGCACAGGATATCATTGATTTTACCGGGCCCATCCGCACCCGCATAGAAGAAATCAAAGGGGATAATGAATACCTTCACAAAGTGGCGATGCTGGGAAAGGAAAAAGCAAGTGAAAACGCCCGGAAAACGGTAGAGGAAGTGCGGGAGATCATCGGGTTTAAACCCTTCTAATCTAACCCCACCCCCAGCCCCTCCCCAACCAGGGAGGGGAGCCTGTAAAACAGGATTGTCGATTCGGTATTGTCGATTTTCGATTTGATATTCAAGTTAGGATTTGAGGATTGTCTAAAATGCAGAAATTACATTGACAATTTTCTATATTGAATCTCCTCCACCTGTCTGGGGGGAGGTTGGGAGGGGGGTCACATTTTAATCTCGTCTTCTTCTTTATTGAAGAAATGGTATTCGAGAAGGCTGTGTGAGGTGAGGGGCTGGAGCTGCACCCATTTCTTGTACTTCAGGTACCATTTGAACCTGATGGACGGGAACCCCCTTGTGATGTAAGCGTGAAGATAGGGGTGCAGGGTGATCTTCAGGTATTTTTCATTCTGTTCATGGAGAAGGTACTTAACCCTGTTTTCCAGTTCGTCGGCAATGAGGATCGTTGGTGTTGTCTTGCCTGACCCCCGGCAGGTGGGGCATTGTTCCATGACCTCCACGTCAGTTTCAGGACGTACCCGCTGCCTAGTGATCTGTACCAGCCCGAACTTGCTCGGCGGAAGGATCGTGTGCTTTGCCGTGTCGCGCGACATCTCATCCTTCAGTTTGTTGTAAAGCGCACGCCGGTTTTTGGCTTCGGTCATGTCGATAAAGTCGACCACAATGATACCGCCCATGTCCCTCAGCCTGAGCTGACGGGCAATTTCTGAAGCGGCCTCGAGGTTGGTCTGGAGCGCGTTCTCCTCCTGGCTCTTCTCCTTGTTGATCCGGTGCCCGCTGTTAACATCAATTACGTGCAGCGCCTCGGTATGCTCTATGATCAGGTAGATCCCGCTCTTAATGCTGACCGTCTTGCCGAATGAATTCTTGATCTGCCTGCTGACCCCAAAATGCTCAAAAATGGGTTCCTTGCCCTTATAAAGTTTTACTATGTCTTTTTTCTTGAGGTCGAACCCATCAATATACTTTTTCAGGTCATCGGCCAGGTCAGGATCGTTGACATGAAGATTGTTGAAAGATTCATTCAACAGATCGCGCAGCATGGCGGTTGTGCGGTCGAGCTCGCTCATGATCTTCCTTGGCGGCTTCGACGAGCTGAGCCTCTTGGTCATGGTCTCCCATTTTTTCATCAGCGAACGGAGGTCGGCATCAAGGTCGGCCACCATTTTGCCCTCAGCCACGGTACGGACTATGACACCCACATTGTTCAGCCTTATGCTGGTGATCAATCGCTTGAGCCTGTTGCGTTCCTCGGGGCTCTTGATCTTCTGTGATACGGATATGCGGTTTGAGAACGGGACCAGCACAAGGTACCTTCCCGCAAAGGAAATCTCTGAAGATATACGTGGGCCTTTGGATGAAATAGGCTCTTTTTCTATCTGGACCAGGATAGGCTGGTTTGCCTTCAGTACATTGGTGATCTTACCCGTTTTCTCAATATCGGGCTCGAGCTTGAACTTATCAATGGGTATCCTGTTGGGCCTCGACGACATGTTCATCTTGGTATATTTCACCATCGAACGTATCTGCGGCCCCAGGTCGAGGTAGTGCAGAAAGGCATCCTTTTCGTATCCCACATCCACAAAGGCAGCGTTGAGCCCGGGCATGATCTTGCGCACCTTGCCCATGAAAATATTGCCTACCCTGAACTGCTGGTCGCTACGCTCCTTGTGAAGCTCAACCAGCGCTTTGTCTTCAAGTAATGCAATCTCAGCATCTCCTGAACTTGCATCTATGATAAGTTCCCTAGTCACATTGGATTATTTTGTGCATCAATCAAATAGATTGATAAATGAACAGCACATACCACCAGAAAATAAATGTATTTGGAAGGAATACGAAATAACCGGCACTAAAAAAAAGGCCTTTCACAGTTTAACCGGCAATTCTGCCGGCGCTGCAAAAATTATTTCTTCTTATGGCGATTCTTTCTCAGGCGTTTTTTGCGCTTGTGAGTCGCCATCTTGTGTCTTTTACGTTTCTTCCCGCTGGGCATTTTAATATCTTTTTTAATTACTTAACTGATACGTTGTTCTTAACTTCGTTGACGAAGGTCTTCGCCGGCTTGAAAGCAGGAATATTATGCGCTGGAATTATGATAGTTGTATTCTTGGAGATATTCCTTCCGGTTTTTTCGGCCCTTTTCTTAATGATAAAGCTGCCAAAACCCCTGAGATATACGTTTTCTCCGTTAGAGAGCGAGTTTTTGATAGATTCCATGAAAGCTTCAACGCTTGCCTGGACAGCGACTTTTTCAATTCCGGTCTTATTAGCTATTTCTGCTACGATTTCTGCTTTCGTCATAACTATAATATTTTTAGATTGTTAATAAGTTCAATTTGAACGGCAAAGATATATTTTTTTCAAATAACAAAAGGAAGCATTACAAAAAATTTAATCTCTAAGCATCTCAATATAAATTTGTTCCAAATTATGGGCCGTTTTAGCGAAATTCTGGTTGAATGGTACAGGGTACACCACCGTAAGCTTCCATGGCGGGAAACAGCCGACCCATACGAGATGTGGGTGGCTGAGATCATCCTGCAGCAGACCCGTGTCAACCAGGGGTTGTCGTACTACAACCGTTTTCTCGGGAGATTCCCTGATGTTGCTGCACTCGCCGACGCGGATGAAAACGATGTGCTGAAAGTATGGCAGGGGCTCGGATATTACTCCCGGGCGCGGAATATGATGAAAGCCGCCCGCATGGTCATGGAAGAATTTGATGGCTCCTTTCCTGTAAAATATGAAGACCTCATAAGGTTCCCCGGGGTTGGCGACTATACCGCCAGTGCGGTTTCCTCTTTTGCCGGAAACGAGCCCAACCCTGTGATCGATGGGAATGTACAGCGGGTGATCTCCAGGATCTATGGGATCGGCGATAAGGTCAATTCCTCAGGGATGAAGAAGAAGGTAAGGGAAGCGCTCGAAGCTGAAATGGATAAGAGGGATCCCGGACTTTTTAACCAGGCCATAATGGAATTTGGTGCCGTTCATTGTGTCCCCGCCTCGCCCGATTGTGTGAGTTGCATTTTCAGCACAATCTGCTTTGCATATTCCAATGACAAGGTGAGAGAACTGCCTGCCAGGAAGCCCAAAAAAACGTCAAGAAACAGGTATTTTCATTACATCATCCTGATAAGCACGGCAGAGGGTGGAGAGAAAGTACTCATGCAGAAAAGGGAGGATAAAGATATTTGGGCAGGCTTATGGGAGTTCCCGCTCATTGAGGCTGAAAGTGCTTTTGATATGGACAACAGAAATTTCCGGGAAGAGGTGGGAAAAATTGCAGGTGTCAGGCATCCTGAACTTATCCGGTCTTCAGAATGGTACAAACACAAGCTGAGCCACCAGAACATCCATGCAAGGTTTTTTCTGGTTAAAAAAGGGGCAATCTTTCAAAAAAAAGAAAAAAAATATTTACTGCCCGTTAACAAGACTGATATCCACGAATACCCCACCAGCCGGCTGATCGAGCAATTCATGGAAAGCCATCCGGAATGGTTTTAAGGGTAGTTGAAAAATTTTTTTCACAATTCAACAGGTATTTTTCACTATCTCGCCGATAAATCCCTGTCAGAAATTTTAATCATTAACTTTGCATTTAAACAGTAAAACTATGGCAGGAGTAAACAAAGCGATTTTGATCGGAAACCTTGGAAAAGACCCCGAGATCAGGAATCTCGAAAGCGGAGTGAAGCTGGCAAGGTTCAGCCTGGCCACAACTGAAACTTACAGGGACAAGGACGGAAACAGGGTAGACCAGACCGAATGGCACAACATTGTGCTTTGGAGAGGTCTAGCGGAAGTTGCGGAAAAGTACCTCAAGAAAGGAAACTCTATTTACCTGGAGGGCAGGATACGTACCCGGCAGTGGGACGACGAGAACGGCAATAAACGCTATACAACTGAAATACAGGGCGATAACATGGTGATGCTTGGCGGCAGAAGGGACCAGGGCAACGGAGGGCCTTCGGAAACCCAGAATACCGAAGCTGCCACAACAGAACCGGATGAGACGTCCAAAGAAGATGACCTTCCCTTCTAGACACTTGTGGAATTGAAAACCTTTATCTGCCCTTTGCATATCATTCCGGATTACCCGGAGCCATTTATTTTGAATGGATTGATTTGCGAAGGGCAGGTTTGATTTTTAAATGGTCGTACATTTTTATTAATTTTGCAGCAGCATTACAGGTAAAAGTTCAGCCAATTGGAAAGTCTTGACATCGAACCCTACTCTTACGATCTGTTGATCATACTGAGTTCCGCGTTCAACCCGTTCACCCTCGAAATACTTCTGAGCCTTGTAGCAATGGTGGTACTGTTGCTGTTCTCAGCGCTTATCTCGGGTTCAGAGGTTGCTTTCTTTTCTGTTTCCCTTTCACAGTTGAATGAGTTGAAAACCGGGAAAGGAAAGAGAAACCAGGTAATAATCAGCTTGCTTGAAAAGCCAAGGAAGCTGCTGGCAACCATTCTGATAGCAAACAATTTTGTGAATGTGGCGATAGTCATCCTCTCTACTTTCGTAACGAAAGAACTTTTCAATTTCAATGAATTCCCCATATGGGCGGCTTTCCTCATACAGATCGTGGTGGTAACCGCTCTCATCCTGCTCTCGGGCGAGATACTTCCAAAGATCTACGCCACACAGAAAAACCTCGGGTTTTCAAGGTTCATGGCACTGCCCATGACCTTCCTGGTAAGGTTTTTCTATCCCCTGAGCATACTGCTGGTAAGGTCAACCAACCTGATTGATAAAAAACTGAAACGCCGGTCATCCAATATTTCGATGAGCGAGCTTTCTGATGCGATCGAACTGACTTCGGATGAATCAACACGCGAGGAAGAGACCAAGATACTCAAGGGCATTATCAAGTTCACCGACCTGGATGTAAAGGAGATCATGAAGGCCCGGCTCGATGTGGTTGCCGTTGACATGAAGACCGGTTTCCGTGAGCTTCTCCGGACGATCACTGACTCGGGTTTTTCACGCATCCCTGTGTATGAGGAGTCGTTCGACAATATCAAGGGAATACTATACATTAAGGACCTGCTTTCACATCTTGATAAAGGTGACGAGTTCGAATGGCAGAAACTTTTACGGGATGCTTTTTTCGTACCCGAAAACAAAAGGATCAACGATTTGCTCCAGGAGTTCCAGGAAAAGAAGATCCATATGGCTGTTGTCGTAGACGAGTATGGCGGGACATCAGGGGTTGTTACCCTTGAGGATATAATCGAGGAGATCGTGGGCGAGATCGATGACGAGCATGATGTGTCGACAGAGGAGAATTTCTATAAAAAACTCGATGAAAACAGGTTCCTGTTCAAGGCCAAAACTTCACTGAACGATTTCTGCAAGATAATCGGTATAGAAGACAAGATCTTTGATGATATCAAAGGTGAGTCGGATACCATTGCAGGGCTGATCCTCGAAATACTCGGAAAGATCCCCGGCCCTGGCGAAAATGTGCACTACGGGCAGTTCACCTTCACAATAAAATCGGTTGATAACCGTCGTATTAAGGAACTGATCGTTGAAGTGAAAGGATCAGGCAACAGAAAATCCGAAACCGTATCCTGAATGGTGAAGATCTTGAATTTTATCTATTTGGTATTGGCATTGCTGATACTTTCGGCCTGCAGCAGCGACCCGGTCCCAAAACCGAGGGGTTATTTCCGTATCGACCTGCCTGAAAAAGAGTACGTCAGGTTCGACAGTACCTTCCCGTACAGCTTCGAATACCCGGCTTACGGAAAGATAGTGCCGCACCGGACTGGCGCAGAGGAACCCTACTGGATCAACCTGGCCTTTCCGCAATTCAGGGGGCAGGTGCATATCAGCTACAAGAAGATTGACGGGAACCTGTACAAGTACCTTGAAGATTCACGGACTTTCGTGATGAAGCACATTCCAAAAGCCGAAGCCATCAACGATTCACTGGTGGAGATGCCTGAGCGCGACCTGTTCGGGCTGGTGTATTCAATAAAAGGCACCGGCACTGCCTCACCGTTGCAGTTCATCCTCACCGATTCATCGACGCATTTCGTAAGAGGCGCTCTCTATTTCAATTTCGTTCCCAACAACGATTCCCTCCGTCCCGTGATCGATTTCCTCGCCGAAGACATACGCCACCTGATCAATACGTTTGAGTGGGAAAAAGATAATTAGAGTTAGTGTTTAGTGTTTAGTGTTTAATGTTTAATTGAACAATTTCAGCAATTAACCAAGAATACCTACCTTTACACTCCCAATTTGAAAAACCCATGAAAACACTTCTCGCAACAATCCTTACAGCACTTTTTATCACTACTTCGATCACTGCCCAGCAATATTCACGGGTGGAGGTCACAGCCGACAGGGACCAGATGATAGCCCTTCTCGCCAAAGGTTTGCCCGTTGACGACGCATACAGCGCCGGCAAGGGAACCTGGGTGATAGAGCTCTCACAGGACGATATTTCAAAGCTTTCGGCCGAAGGCCTGGATTATGAGATCCTTATTGAGGATGTAAGCAGGTTTTATGTTGAAAGGAACAAAGAAGCATTGAAAAACCTTGACGGAATCCGCAATGCCAGGAACACACTCGACAATACCTGGCCCGTTCCGGAAGGCTTTGAGCTCGGATCGGTGGGCGGTTTCTGCAGCATTGACGAAATGCACGACCACCTCGACGATATGATCGACCAGTACCCTGACCTGATCTCACAAAAATACCTTCTGAACTACCAGACCCATGAAGGGAGGGATATTTACTGGCTGAGGATCTCAGACAATCCGAACACGAACGAGACCGGGGAGCCCGAGATACTTTACACGGGCATGCATCACGCCCGGGAGCCTATAGGGATGCAGGTGTCTCTGTTCTACATGTATTACCTCCTTGAAAACTATCCCGATGACCCCGAGGTGCAGTACCTGGTGGATAATTTTGAACTGGTGTTCGTGCCCATGATCAACGTTGACGGCTATGCCTATAACATCCAGACAAACCCGGGCGGCGGCGGCATGTGGAGAAAGAACCGCCGCGATAACGAGGACGGTTCCTATGGTGTTGATCCCAACAGGAATTACGGATATCAATGGGGCTTAGACAATACAGGCTCCTCACCTTATACCTGGGACGAAACCTACCGGGGACCAGCCCCATTCTCAGAACCATGCGTTAACAGCATGCGCGAGTTCTGCGAGGAGAATGAGTTTGTGAACGCATTGAACTATCATTCCTACAGCAACCTGCTGCTTTACCCGTGGGGATATACTTCAGACCCCTGTCCGGAGGACGACATTTTCTTTGCCCACGCAAAGATCATGACCAAAGAGAACGGTTATACTTACGGTGCCGGAAGCACCACAATTTATCCCACCAATGGCGGCTCCGACGACTGGATGTACGGCGAGCAGGACACAAAAGACCTTATCTATGCCTATACCCCTGAAGTGGGTGGTGCGGGAGATGGTTTCTGGCCCGAAATTGACCGGATCATACCCCAGTGCCAGGAAAACATGTGGCAGAACATTATGGCAGCCAAGCTTGCCGGTGTTTATGCAGAGGTCAGGGACCTTTCACCTCTGATCATTGAAGATATGAGCGGGAACCTGGATTTTGAGATCCAGCGCCTGGGGCTCAAGGACGATGGCACTTTCACCGTTTCCATTGAACCGGTCAACGGGGCTATTACAGAAGTGGGCGATCCCATTGTATTCGACGACCTTGACATCCTTCAGACAGAAGCCGCATCCATAACCTATACCCTGGATGAGGGCATACAGCAGGGTGATGATGTGGTGTATGTACTTTCAGTGGACAACGGATATATCACCGAAAGAGATACAATAAGCAAAGTGTATGGCACGCCTGTGCTGATCTTTGAAGATGACGGGGAAACTTTTGAGAAGTGGGCCTCCAACAAATGGAGTATAACTCCTGAGGATGCGCATACGGGTGAATACTCGATCACTGATTCTCCCTATGGCAATTACAGCAATTACGAAAACAATTCAATGATATTGACCGAGCCCGTCGATCTTTCGTCGGCTGCTTTTGCTGTGCTGAAATTCTGGGCGAAGTGGGAAATCGAGGCAGGTTACGATTTCGTGCAGGTATATGTATCGATCAATGGAGGTTCAGCATGGACACCCCTAGAAGGAAATTACACGAAGCCTGGTAACAGCAACCAGGCTCCCGGTGAGCCTGTTTACGACGGCGTGATGGATGAATGGGTGCAGGAAGAGATCAGCCTCGAAGAGTTTATCGGTGAGGAGATCCTGCTCAGGTTCCGCCTCAAGAGCGACACTTATGTAACCGGCGACGGTTTCTACTGGGACGACATGGAGATCGTGATCGTTGACATTGCCACAGGTGTGGATGAGGGGCTGGCGAATGAGGAGAATGCAGTGAGCATTTACCCCAATCCTACAACGGGTATCGTTGATTTTGACTTCAGGTTACCGGAAGGTTTTAATTCCGGCAAACTGATGATCTTCAACACCGCGGGCAGTCTTGTGGAAGAAATCCCTGTTGAGGGCAGTAATGGCACTGTTTCAACAGACCTCTCGAACCGGCCTTCAGGAGTGTACTACTACTTCCTCCGCTCGCACGGCACCCTTGTCAGCAGTGGCAAGGTAGTAAGGAAGTAGATAAGTCCAATTCAATAGAACCCGACATTATTACCCACCCCCTCGGTCCCCCTCCCTACCGGTAGGGAGGGGGAAAAAGGGGGAGGGTAAAAGATGCCAATATTCCTTTCCTGGCGTCGAAAGCTGCGGATAATTTTATACTTTTGGCCGTAATTATTAAATCTGCAAAGGGATGTAAAAAAGTAATCACTTTCAAAAACGGGGAACCATGGTTGAAACAGTAAAAATAGGCACACTCAGGTGGCACCATATCCTGTCGCCCGGAGACGATGACCTGAACTGGCTGAGAGAGAATTTCTATTTTCACCCGCTCGATATCGAAGACTGCCGAAGTATCAACCAGCGACCCAAGATTGATATATACGATGATTACTATTTCCTTATCCTGCACTTCCCGAACTTCGACCGTTCAAAGACCTTCCTGAATACCAAAGAAGTCAAGATATTCTGGGGCGAAGACTTTGTGATCACAATAGGCCAGTCGCACTGGGTGGTGGCCGAAATGTTCGAAGAAGCCAAAGACCAGGCCAAACGAGAGGAAGAATTCGAAGTGGGCACCAGCGATGCCCTCCTGTATAAAATCCTGGAACGGCTGATGATCGCCTCCACCACACTGGTGAGGTATATCGGGCAGAAAGTCGATGAGATAAGTTCAGAGCTTTTCGATAAGAGGGCGCCCAAGACCATTGAAAAAATATCGGTTACCCGGAAAAACCTTATCCTGCTGAATACCATTTTCAAGCCCCAGCTACCCCTGTTCCATAAGTTCGAATCGGGCCAGATCGAGGGCTTTGCCGAGAACATGGAAGATTACTGGGGAAACATCCTCGACTACTACCAGAAGATGTGGGACATGACCGAGGACTATGCCGAGATGATCGAGGGCCTCTCCAAGACCTTCGACTCGCTGCAGACCAACAAGATTAACGAGATCATGAAGATCCTCACCTTCTTCTCAACCATACTCCTTCCGCTTACCTTCATCACCGGCCTTTACGGGATGAACGTAGGCTTGCCGCTGCAGGATGACCCGGGTTCTTTCTACATCATCCTGGGCAGCATGTTCATCATCGTTTTCACCATGATCTTCTACTTCAAGCGCAGGAAGTGGATGTA
>CAZXWD010000069.1:0-6312 GCA_964644135.1 uncultured Bacteroidales bacterium
TACCGTTTTTAATTCTTCCTGTGATTTTGCTTTGATTGATTTTGCTTTCATAAATTTAAAATTGGCCACGAATGCACGAATAATTTGGTATGTTTGTGATCTTGACGGCTACCCGTTTAACCACTTTTCAAAACTCGTATTAGGCGTTCCTTCAGGATACGTCCAGTCAGGTTTCAGCATGAGCCCGCCTTTTTTTCTCCAGATAAAATCCATGGCATCAGGGATATCATTTTTGTTATCAATTTTTATCAGCAGCAAATTACCCTGGTCGGTTTCAACTTTTACCTTAAGCGCCGTGATATTCTGTGCAAGCAGGGCGCTTGTTATAACCTCTGCCTGCCTGAGGTTGTAAGTAGCCCACACTATTCCGTATTCCCCTGAAAGAAGTGTGTGTTCGTTAATAGAAACCTCTATATTCAGGGGAATGCCGAAGTGCTTTTCAGACAGTTTTTTATTGTCCTTCCATTTCCTAAAAACAGAGATGTCCGGACAGAGAGTGGCCTCTCCATCCGGCATTATAATCCCTGTTTTAATAATCAGCTTCAAGGTTAGGGGGTAGATTAATCCGTTGAAGGACTATGGCTTAGATCATCGGCTTTTTTGAAGAGATACGACCATGATGCATCAACTACCTCACGAAATGCAGCCTGTGTTTCATCTCTTTTTTTCTTTCCTTGCTCATTCTCATAAATGGTCCATACATTCTCACTGTCCACATCCATCGCAGCGAAATCGGCAAAAGGAGTAGCTACAAAGAAATCAGGCGTATCTTTGCTTCCTCCCATAACACTATACCAAAAACCCCGCGGAGCGCCTTCTTCTTTGGCAACTACATCAGTAACGTCCTTTACAATATCCCTGAATTTTGTCCAGTTGTTAACCTGCCAGTAGCCTACCCAAAGTATCGGATCAGGATTGGGGTAGCTCTTGCTGTAATCGGGCATGAACCTGGCAAGATTTCTTTCAACAGATTCAACGTGCGGATTGATGAGCTGTATGGCAAGCTCGCGGCATTCGCTGCCGGCTTCATCTGTTTCGTCCATTTCAGCCCATTTGTCCACAGACGAAGTTAAGACGTAAACAGTCCCCTCGCCGTTCATTCTTCTCCACATATTCCATGTCCAATCACCGCCATTTTCAAGATAGCATGCTTTCCATGCCTTTATCCCTTCACGGAACTGGGTATCGTGGCCACCTTTTACGGTGAATTCGGTCATCGTAAGGATAAATCCTTTTTCGGCTTCCTGCGCCTGAATTCCTTTGCTGAATAGCGTTGATGCAACAATAAAAACAAAAGCAAATACGAAATTTGCAATACTTAATTTAAATGTTCTCATAATAATTGAATTTAATACATACCTACTCTTTTAATGGATTTTCGGCTTGCTCCTCAGCTCAAAAAAAGAACTGCGGCAAAAGTACCCCGGGCAGGTGCGGAGGGGTTAGGACTTCTCTGTCAAAATGTTGGACTTTTCGGTCAAAAACAGCAATTCCTGCCGGCCACACCCCGGGTATTTCCGGCGATTTATACAATTGCTTTAGCTTATCGTTCCAGGTTTAAGCGAACTCAAGGGGTGAGCCGGCATCAGCCTGCTTTTACTTGCCGTGATATTCCGACGGGCTGCATCCAAACTGCTTTTTGAATGCACGGGAGAAATAGGCGTTGTCGGAAAAACCGACTTTGTATGATATCTCGGAAACAGTTCCCGATGTCTTTTCAAGAAGTTCTGCGGCCCGCTGCAGCCGAAATGTACGGATCATCTGTCCCGGTGGCTGGTCAATAAGGGCTTTGAGTTTGCGGTTAAGTTGTGAGATGCTCATCTTGACTTGCTCAGCAAGTTTTTCCACAGAGAACTGCTCATCCTCAAAATGCGTTTCGATAATCCTGAATATTTTTTCAAGAAACTCCTGGTCCACAGAAACAGAGGTGACCTCTGACGGTTTGATGACCGTTGATTTGCTGAAACGTTTGCGTAGTTGTTCGCGCTGATGGACCAGGTTTTTAACAGTGGCCCTGAGTTCTTTTGCGCTGAAGGGCTTGGTAAGGTAGGCATCAACACCCGACTCAAGCCCCACAATTTTATCATCAAGCGCACTTTTGGCAGTAAGCATGATCACAGGGATATGGCTTGTTTTTTCATCCTGCCTGATGGCATTACAGAACTGGTATCCATCCATCTTTGGCATCATCACATCAGTAATGATCAGATCGGGGATATTTTCCTTTGCCATCATTACTCCCTCTTCTCCATGCCGCGCCTCATTCACCTTGTAATCCTCCGCAAGCTGCTCCCTGATGTAAGTTCGCACATCGTCGTTGTCCTCAACTATAAGTATGATTTCCTGTCCTTCAATTTCCGTTTGTCCTGCATTGTCGATTTTCGCCGGAAACTCAGTGTCGTCAAAGCCTGAAGGAATTGTTTTTGTTTGAGATGCAACATTCGAAGTTGATTTTTCCGTTGATTCAGCCACAGCGCTGTTTTCCACGGGAAGTGTGATCAGAAACACAGCCCCTTCGCCAGCCCTGCTTTTTACGGTCAGGGTGCCATTATGAAGCCCTACAAGTTCTTTGGCAAGCGCAAGTCCGATGCCTGTGCCTTCATGCTCGCGGGTGGCTGAGCCGTCCACCTGGTAAAACCGGTCGAAGATGTTGGCTAATCTGTTTTCGGGAATTCCGATGCCGGTATCTTTTACAGCGATGATAACCCGCTCATTTTTCACTACATCCAGCGAAAGTGAGATTTTGCCATTTTCGGGGGTAAATTTGAAAGCATTGGACATGAGATTGTAAAAAACCTTTTCCATTTTATCGGGATCAAAAAGCACCGGAACGTGATTATTGGTGGTTTCAAATACAAGTTCGATATTTTTTGTGGCTGCCAGCGATTCAAAGGAAAAGAAAAGGCTTTTCAGGTATGAAACGATATTTTGCGTTGCGGCATTGAGTTCCATGCCTCCTGCCTCGAGCTTCGACAAGTCGAGGAGCTCATTGATCAACTTGAGCAGTCTCCGGGCATTGCGGTTGGCCACCTGGAGCTTCTCTTTTTCATTGATTTTGATGCCAGACGACATTACACTCTCTATCTGTCCGAGGATAAGGGTGAGCGGCGTACGGAATTCATGCGAGATATTGGCAAAAAACTGTGATTTCAACTGATCTAAATTGCGAAGCGAATCTGTGGTTACCTTTTCGAGTTTAAGCTGGTTGCGCAGGCCGATTCTGTTCAACTCGTAGCGCCTGACTCCCAAAAGTATCAGTGTGAAGGCCGAAACATAAATTAAAAAGGCCCACCAGGTTAACCACCAGGGCGGCAGTACTTTAAAACCATAGGCAATGGGTTCGCTCCAGATACCGCCGGGGCTCCTGGCCCTGAGCTTAAAGGAGTAACTCCCGGCGGAAAGATTGCTGTAATCAACCGAAGTTTTTCCGGTTACCGGATTCCAGTGTTTCTCAAATCCCTCAAGCATAAACTGATACTGAACCATAAACGGTTTTGCAGTTTCTATGCCCACAAAATCGAAACTAATGTTGTGGTGCGCGTAAGGCAACACGAGATTTTCAGGAATGGCATTAAAAGGACGGATATCGTCGAAACGGATATCACTGAATTTGTGGATCATCGAATCACGTTCAGACTCACCCAGGGTTCGGCCAAACACATTGAGTTCATCAACAACATAAGGAGCAATATTTTTTTGCCATGCAGATTTCGGGTTTTCTTTCTTCCGGGTTCTGTTGAGCGTGTGCCATGAAATGTTTTCATTGTTTATTTTTACTCCCTTGATAAAAACATTCGGGGCCTTTGTATTACGCTTCACTTTTTTATAATCGAACCGCACCAGTTTATCGCCGGTTCCCATCCACACAAAGCCAGGGCTGTCAAGGTGCATACTGAAGTTGTTGCTGACATCCCTGATCGGGTAACCGGATTTTTGGTTGTAGTATTCAATACCGTCCCTGGCTATTTTAGTTTCTTTATCATTTAACCCGCCTTTTAGCACGGTCAACCCTTTGCTGGTACCGATCATGATGTTGCCGGCGTCATCTTCCAGGATACCATATACCACATCATTGGCGAGGCCATTTGAGGTATTGAAGTTTTCAAAAATGGCATCATCTGCCTGTGTATAATTATTTTTTTTCAGTTCATCAAGTTTGCTTTTGCTAATGATAGAAACTCCCCCGCCCCAGCTTCCGATAAGAAGATTTCCATGCCGGTCTTGTGTAACGATGGATAATTTGTTGTCGGGCAGTCCCTGTTCATTTTTGAAATTTACAAAACTTTCGCCATCAAACCGGCTCAATCCGCCCCGTGTCGCCAGCCATAAGGCGCCTTCTTTGTCTTCGTGAATACTCCACACGGTATTGTGCACCAGTCCCTGGTCTGCAGTATAATGAGTAAATGCTTTGCCATCAAACCTGCTGAGCCCTCCCTCATAAATACCCATCCAGATATTCCCTTTGCTGTCTTCCTTCAGACTTACGACACTGTTTTTGATCATCCCCTGGCCGGTTTTGTAAGTAACCATGGTTTCTCCGCCGAACCGGCTCAGGCCGTTGCCCGAGCCAAACCAAAGATGGCCATTCATGTCGAAGATCATGGTCAGGGCGTCATGGTTGGTCAATCCTTGTGCGTCAGCATAATGAATGAATAAGTCGTTGTTTGTTTTGAGCCTGTCGGATTCCATTTTTACAATCCCACCATCCTGGATTCCAAACCACAAATCTCCTGCATGATCCTCAGCGATTGAAAAGACAGCCCTGCCCACCAGCCCCTGATCGCGGGTGTATTCCAGGGTACTGAAACCGTCGAACCGGCTCAATCCACCGCCTGATGTGCCAAACCAAATGCTGCCGGCACCATCTTCGGTAATACAGATGATGCTGTTGTTGACCAAACCCTGTTTGGATGTCAGGTTCAGGAAAGTGGAATACCCATTCCTTAAAGCTGATACCCCGGCCTTCGATCCAAACCAGAGGGTTCCCTTGCTGTCTTCAACAATAGAGGTGATCTTATCGCTGATAAGCCCGTCGCCTGCAGTAAAGTTGACTGTGGCAGGCTTCCCGTCGCGGGCTTTTACAGGGTCGAACCCGAACACACCCCGATCTGTTCCAAACCAGATAATCCCATTACGGTCTTCGGCCATGCAGTTGACAAAAATGCCTTCCAGACCGGTCAGTTTTGAATAATCTGAAAACGAAACCTTTCCGGTAGCATCAGCCATTGGATCATATTTCATAACGCCGCGATCAGCCGAAACCCAAATGCTGCCTCTTTGGTCTTCGATGATGGCCCTGGCATAATTCCCTGTAAAACCATGCTTACCATTGTAATGAATAAACTTTTCCTCTTTGGTATCCCCGCCAGAGGGCAAATACCTGCACAAGCCTCCGGTAGTAGTGAGCCAGATATTGCCCCGGCTGTCTTCCAGTATTTCATTCACAATATTATCCGGAAGGCCATGTGCTGTTGAGAAATTTTGAAAGGATACCCCGTTGTATTTGCTTGCGCCACCGTATGTGCTGAACCAGAGATTACCCTGGCTGTCCTCAGTAATGGCATTTATCATATTATGCGGCAAGCCATGAGCAGAGCTGAAATTTGTGAACGACTGCCCATCGTATTTGCTCACTCCATTCCCGAATGTACCAAACCACAGGTTGCCGGCGCTGTCTTTAAAACCGGATAAAATGCTGCTTAAAGCCAGGCCATGCTCGGTGTTAAAATTCTGCATGGTTATAAAAAAATCGACAGGGTGCTTTTTGGGTAGTTTTTTTTGTGATATATCCACAATTTCAGGCGGAGCGTGATCACTCAATAGTTCAACATCCGGAGTGCCCGCCTTAATGATGACGGGCGCCCGGATGGATTCTCTTTCATTGAAATCACGCCGGGGGAATTGCCCTGGCTCCCTTTTGCATGCGGCAAGGTAAACGATAAGAATCAAAAACAAAATAAAAAAATATGCCCCACGAAGTTGTTTCATTTTACTTTTTTCGGTGCTTATTCCCTTTCTAAAGTTAGATTTTTATTTGCCCGGAAGTGTTAAAAAAAGTTTACCCGGCATCCCCTGACCAGGGCTGGAGTAAAAATATCGGGCATACTTTCTTCGAGTACTGCTTTTAATTCTTCAGTTGACTTTGCTTTAATTGATTTTACCTTTATGATAATTACAGCCTGGGCCTTAAAAATGTGTCATAAGATTGGATATCAAGGAGTGATAATAAGTAATCTGGCAAAAAAGATTCCAGGCAACAACAACGAAAGTGCTTGTTATCAATCGACTGCAAAGGTAGGATGTTGCTGGTTG
>CAZXWD010000069.1:6412-17192 GCA_964644135.1 uncultured Bacteroidales bacterium
GAAATAGGCCTTGTAATGGCCGGGGCGGTGAGCGCCGGTGCTTATACCGCCGGGGTTATCGACTTCATGGTCGAAGCCCTCGAAGAATGGCAGAAAGCCAAAGAAAACGGGGAGAAAGTCCCCGACCATAACCTCAAGATCCGTGTGATCGCAGGAGCCTCGGCCGGGGGCATGACCGCAGCTATCATGGGCGGCACACTCCGCGAGGACTTCCGCGCCAAGCTCCGCCAGGCCTGGGTCGATGAGGTGTCGCTCGAAGAGCTGCTTAAACTGAAAGACCTTGAAAAAGGCAAGGCCCGCTCGCTGCTCAACTCCGATATGATCCCCCGCATCGCTAACGAGATGTTCCTGCCCGGCGCCATCGAAGGCAAACGGCCGTACATAGCCGATCAGGTCGATATTATCCTTACCCTGGCCAACCTGCGCGGCATTCCTTATAACGTGGCCTTTAACAAAAACTCCGACATCCAGTACGAAATGCTGAACCACCGCGATGTGTTCCATGTCCGTCTTGAAGCCCAGGAAGAACTCCGTTATATCGACGGCACCGGGGAACACAGCGCCATCAAGGACCAGCTCAAGAAAGCAGCCATAGGGACCGGTGCGTTCCCGGGAGGCCTCTCTGCCATCAAGATAGGGAAAAGGTTCAAGGAGTACGACGATATGAAATGGACCGTACCGGAATACGACCCCTCTACAGGAGGCTATGCAATGGTGGAACGCAACATACCTCCATCATGGCCTGAGCCCATAGAAAACAAGGACAAGCTTTTTCCTTTCGTGAGCGTCGACGGCGGTGTGTTCAACAACGAGCCCTTCGACCTGGCCAGGAGGGCGCTGGCGGGTGACAAGAGACGGAATTCGCGCGAAGCGCACAGGGCCAGGGCAGCCATGCTCATGATCGACCCCTTCCCCAACCAGCCTCACTTCGAACTTGACAAACCTGTGGACGAACCCAACATGCTTTCGTCACTGGGAAGCCTTATAGGAGCCATGCTGGCACAGGGGCGCTTCAAGGCCGGGGATGTCCACCTGGCAGCCCGCGAGGATATCTACAGCCGCTTCCTGATCATCCCCAGGAAAACAGGATCCAAATTCAGTATTGCCTGCGGCTCCATCGACGGATTCAGCGGGTTCATCGACAAAAGGTTCCGTGTACACGACTTCGAGCTGGGACGCAGGAATGCCCAGCGCTTCTTCCAGAAGCACTTTGCCCTTGAATATAAAAAAGAACTGAAGAAAGAATACGAGCTCTTCGAATCCTGGCTGGATGACAAAGATATGATGGAGAAATTCTCCTATGAAGAGGACGGCAAGACTTACATCCCGCTGATCCCGCTTATGGGAAAATCAGCAGAAACCATCAACAGGCCTGAGTTCAGCCTGCCGACAAAGGATGAAGTGAGGGACAGGTTCCGTGACCCGGTCCGCGACAGGGTGAAAGGATTGCTGAAGAACATCAACCGGGAATATACGAGCGGCATGCTCAATTTCGGACTGAAAATGCTGATAGGCTTAAAGGCAAAGAAGTTCGGCGACAAAGCCCTCGACAAGATGGTGGAGATGCTGGAAAAGGATGGGCTTGTTAGGTAGGGACTTGTTAGGAAGGTGAAATGGGGATATGAAATTGTCTCTATTGTCTCAATTGTCACTATTGCCAATATTGCCAATATTGCCAAATTGTCCTTACTGTCATATTGCTACGGTGTTACGGTGCTACGGTGTTAAGAGTGAAGCGTGAGGTGTGAAGGGTGAAGGGTAAATCGTGAGTCGTGAATCGATAAAATTGGTCCTGGGTGCCGGGTACTGGGGTTTTTTGTGAGTCGAAAGATGCTGCCTGGTAAGGGTTTCACGCAGAGTACGGAAAGAAAAGCAGAGTAACGCAGAGAAGAGCTAAAAGCCAACAGCCAACAGCCATCAGCTAACAGCCATTAAAACTTAGAACTCAGAACTCAGAACTCAGAACTAGAATTAAACTGCTTCCTCCAGCACCCGCAGTATCTCCACCATCGCAAGGGTGTCGAGCTTGCAGTAGGCCAGCAGGTTTTTGCGTGTTCTTTCGATCACTTCCCGGTCCTCTTCCCGGTAAAGGTTCCTGAATGCCATACTGGCCATGCCACCGTCGGCGATATCCATGTCTTCATAACTGAAGCCCGGCACGAGCGCCGGCAACACTTTCTTGATGGAATAAGAACCCCTCATCCCGGGCATGTAATATTCCCTCTTCCTGAAAGGGTCCATCAGGTCGACCAGCCTCTCCTGCATAGGCTTAAGCTGTTCCTCGTATCCAGGGAAATCCCTGATCAACTGCCCCAGGATCATCGACTCGAACTGCCTGTTGAAGACCACGATATCACCCTCCGGGCCAATGTCGGCTATCAGATTTTTGATGAATCCAGTGCGGGGATCCGGATATTGATTTAAGATTTCAGATGTATGATTTAAGATATCAGAGTTATTATCCTCGGGGAACTGCAGGCTTATCTGGCCATGCTCCGGGCTCCGTGAATCCAACTTATTACTGCCAACTGCCGATCCCGATATCGCTTCGCTCATGCGGGACGTCGATTCACTCCGCTGCCGACTGCCGACTGTCTCTGCCAGGAACTCCCTATGCTCCACCTCACCTCCTTTCTCCTTCAGGACATGCAACGAGTACTGGAATGGTATCTGCTGGTACGACCGGGCGTGGTCGAACATCGGCACTGCCGCCTGGAACGTTTCAAAGTCGAGGAAATACAACGGATATTTCAGTTTACTGATGAATCCCTTTATGGCTTCCTTATCGATATGGCCCTCCCCTTTCAACTCTGCCAGCACCTGCTGCCATTGCTTCCCGTTCAGGGGGAAATCTTCGGGGATATCCTTGAACTCCAGGATGCCCATTTTGTAAAGGTCCCAGGCTTTACCCCTGTTGTTGGTTATTTCAAAAACAGAATGTTCGGGCACATGCTTCCAGCAATGTTCTATGAACTCACATTCATAAGGTTCATGGCAATGTTTACCGATATCGATATCAGGTTCAACACCTGCGTCTAGCATTTGCAGCGACTCTCCCACCTGCTTTTCGATCTCAGCCTGCATGGGTAGTATCCTATCCAGCACCGGCTCGATCGTGAAAAGCTGCTCAATATCCAGCTCGCCAACTCTTTCGTAATCAGTGTTCAGGACGATCATGCTGAAGCCCGAAACCTCCACGCCGGCCTGGGTCAGTACATAATACTGGAAGGCCGCATCCCACAGGTGGACCTCTTTCACGCCGCTGGTGCTCTTCACCTCGTAAGCCTGCCAGGCATCCCCCTCCTTAACAAGTATATCGACAAAGCAATGCATCCTTTTTGCGGAAAAGCCTGCTTCATAGATCACCTTTTCGCCTTTGGCAATCAAATCTTTTGTGAGTTTCAGGCTTGCGCCGAAATTCTGGGGAATGTATATCCCTGCATCGGTGCCGCCGGGGAAAAGCTGCTGGGCCAGCACGCCCACATCGGTGCCCTGGTCGAAGATAGCCTGTAGCTGTTCAGTGACTTCCGGGATCAACTCGGGTTGGTATTTCAGCAGGTAAAGCGCTTTCTGGCACTGATGGCCTTTTAGGAATGTCGATTTTGATAGTCTGTGGTAACCGGGCATAATTCGTCTTAATTCAAGGTTAAAGATAGGGATCAATGTGTAATTAACAATGAACAATGAACAATTAACAATGAATGACAATTTCTAACTATGTCTTGCAATGTCTAACTATATCCTGTCATTTCTCTCAAATCTCAACGCTGAAAATGTAACGATTCCACCAGTTCAACCGTCTAATAAATTAAACCAGGCTAAAAAGAAAGCGCCCCGCTGCTTGTCGCGACGAAAAATCAGGACCAATGAAAGGAAATTTCTTTAAGATCATCTTTCGTACACTCGCAAAACACAAAACCAACACTTTCATCAATATAACCGGGCTCATGGTTGGCCTCTCATCGGCCATACTGATCATGAACTACATCTACCACGAGCTGAGCTTCGACAATTTCCACGAGAATGGCGAACACATCTACCGGGCCACCGGCGAAGGGTCGATGCCCGACGGGAAAGTGATCTCCCTGGCCGGTTCGGCGGGCAATGTACCGGAACCGGTCATGGAAAAGGTGCCCGGAGTGGAAAAATCTACAAGGTTCTATGGGTGGGGTACAATCGAAGTCACCTTCGACAACAAGCGGTTTACCGATGATGTGCTCTACTGGGTCGACTCCAGCTTCTTCGAGATCTTCACCTTTCCAATGATTGAGGGGAACCCCGAACTGGCCCTCGATGAACCCTATTCCATTGTACTCACCGAATCCACTGCCCACAAGTACTTCGGCGACAGCGCCATGAACCAACGTTTGAAAGTAAGCGGAACCGAATACAAGGTCACCGGGATCATGGAAGATATCCCTGAAAACTCATCCATACGAACCGACATGGTTGCATCGATCACAACCATGATACGTCCGGATTATAATATTGTAAAGAGCGACGGCATCTCTTTCCCTCAATATTATCTTCTTCATCCTGAGGCAAATATTGACGATGTAAAACAAAGCTTCGCCGAGGTTGCTGACGGAGAAATTGAAAAACGCTTTGGTGAATATGGCATCAAGGTGGAGCATTCACTCCAGCCCTTAAGCCGCATGCACCTTCACAGTGACTTTGATTTTGATCACATTGAACAGGGCGACATACGGAACATCTATATCTTCTCGGCACTGGCTTTCTTCATCATCCTCATCGCAGTGATGAACTTTATCAATCTTGTTACTGCGCAGAGCGACAGCAGGGCGAAAGAGATCGGCCTCAGGAAAGTGTGCGGCGCCGTAAAGGGTGACCTGGTAAGGCGTTTCCTTGCAGAATCGGTATTGATGGCACTCATGGCGCTCATCCTGGCAACGGCGTTGAATGAACTGCTCACACCCTATCTCTCATCCATGCTTGACCAGTCGTTGACACTGGCATACTGGAGCAACCCTCTGTTTCTTGCCGGGATCATTGCATTCACCGTAGCGGTGGGGATCCTTTCGGGCCTGTACCCTGCCTTCTACCTTTCGAGGTTCCAGCCCGTAACAGTGCTGAAAGGAGGACATCACGGCCACAGGAAACCGAACCTGCTGAGAAAAGTGCTGGTAACCCTTCAGCTTGCCATCTCGGCATTCCTGATCATCTGCCTGGTGCTGCTCAACAGCCAGATTAATTTCATGAAGGACCGCGACCCGGGATTCGACAGGGAAAACGTGGTGGTCTTCCAAAACCTCACCCCTTCTATCAGGGACAGCTACCAATCTATTAAGGGAGAGATGGAAAACAATCCTCAAGTAATAAGTGTGACTGCCTCACAGAGCATCCCCGGCCGCGACAGGAGCGTACAGAACCTTTACAAGCAGGGTGAGGATCCCAAATCAGGCATGATCGTTTTTGAGAACCGCATTCAGCATGGATATATTGAAACCATGGGAATGCAGATAGTGCAGGGGCGGGATTTCAACCCCGAAATGAAGACCGATACGGCCGCTTTCATCATCAACGAGAGGGCTGCCAAAAAACTGGGCCTGGAAGAACCCATCGGGGAAAAGATAGTGGTTTGGAACGAAGTGGGAACCGTGATAGGTGTAGTTAAGGATTTCAACTTCATGTCGGCGCATAATTCTATCGACCCCCTGGTATTCACCATGTATCAGAGGCGCTTCAATCTTATATCCGTAAGGGTAAAGCCCGGAAGCACAAAAGAGACTTTCAACCACCTGGGGGGTATCCTGGAAGATGCAGATGCTTCATATGTTCCCGACCATATTTTCCTGGATACTACATTCGAGCGGTTCTACAAAAAAGAAGAACAAATAAACAAACTTATCAGCTCTGCCGCCGTACTGGCGTTGATCCTTTCAATACTCGGCCTTTATGGGCTCACAGCTTTCACTATCCGGAAGAAAGTAAAGGAGATAGGGATCAGAAAGGCTCTTGGCGGAAGTGTAACAGGCATTATGGGGATGTTGTTGCGCGACCTTCTGAAATGGGTGGTGATCGGTAACCTGATCGCATGGCCGCTGGCATGGCTGGGCATCAGCTCATGGCTGCAAAACTTTGCATACCAGGTTTACCTGCCGGGCCTCTGGTGGGCATGGATGCTGGCGCTGTTCCTTACACTTGCAATAGGTGTGCTGACCATGCTCTATCACACCCTTATGGCCGCCAGGGCCAACCCCGTAGATGCATTGCGGTATGAGTGATCAATTTGAACACTGATACTATTACATTTCGTACCTTTGCCCCCAATTTTAAACTTACTGATTGTTAATAAATTCCATTATAGGATGAAAAAGCTGGTATTTCCCGTTTTTCTGATCATAGTTGTGCTGCTTGCTGCACCGGGGTGCAAAGACGACGATGACAACGGCTTCCAGCCGAATATTTTCACCATCCAGGATGATATCAACCTCGGGATGCAGCTCAGGGACGAGATCCTGTCGAACCCTGCAGAATATCCTGTGATCAACAAGTTGAGTCACCCGGAGGCTTATTCACACCTCGAACGTATCAGGGATTCTATCCTCCTCACAGGCGAAGTTGACTATTCCGACACCTTCCCCTGGGAAGTTTATCTTCTCGATAATGACACGGTGCTGAATGCCTTTGCCACTCCGGGTGGTTATATGTATTTCTATACCGGGCTGATCGATTTCCTGGATAATGAGGCACAGTTTGCAGGAGTAATGGGGCATGAAATGGCCCACGCAGCCGAACGGCATTCCACAAACCAGCTCACAAAGGTGTACGGATTGTCACTCCTGATCAACATCGTGCTTGGCCAGAACCCCAGCCAACTTGCACAAATTGCCACTGACATAACAGCAGGGCTGGCAGTGCTGGCTTTCAGCAGGGACCATGAATACGATGCTGACCTTTACTCCGTTCATTACCTGTACCCCACATCTTACGACGCAAGGGGTGTGGGTGGCTTTTTCGAGAAACTCAATAATGCTCCCCGTCCGCCGGAGTTCCTGAGTACCCACCCCAACCCGGATAACAGGCTGGAAAGGATAGAGGAAGAATGGCTTGGGCTCGGCGGCAAGGAAGGAAATGAATATCCTGATTCCTATCAAGACTTTAAAAATACTTTACCATAACCTTACAGATTATAGTAAATGGCTAACAACGACGACCTTCTGAAAAAGATAATCGCCCACGCAAAGGAGTATGGGTTTGTTTTCCAATCCAGTGAAATTTATGACGGTCTCAGCGCCGTTTACGACTACGGACAATACGGTTCGGAACTGAAGAACAATATAAAGGACTACTGGTGGAAAGAAATGGTCCAGTTCCACGAGAACATCCTCGGGATAGATGCCGCCATCTTCATGCACCCAAGGGTCTGGAAGGCCTCGGGACACGTAGACGCCTTCAACGATCCCATGATCGACAACAAAACCTCAAAAAAACGTTACAGGGCCGATGTTCTTGTTGAAGACCACATTGAAAAGATAGAAGGGAAGATCCAAAAAGAGATCGACAAGGCAAAAAAGCGTTTCGGTGACGATTTCGACGAAGAGCAGTTTGTAACTACCAACCAGAGGGTCCTTGATAACAAAATGAAGATCGACGAGATCAAGAGCCGGCTCTATAAAGCCCTCGATGACGAGAACCTTCCCGATATCAGGCAGCTTATCGAAGACCTCGGCATTGCCTGTCCCATTTCAGGAAGCAAGGAGTGGACCGACGTAAGGCAGTTCAACCTGATGTTCTCCACCCAGATGGGCTCGCTCACCGAGGGAGCCAGCAAGATCTACCTCAGGCCCGAAACAGCCCAGGGGATATTCGTGAATTACCTGAATGTACAGAAAACAGGGAGGATGAAGCTTCCGTTCGGCATTGCCCAGATAGGAAAAGCCTTCAGGAACGAGATCGTGGCCAGGCAGTTCGTATTCCGCATGCGCGAGTTCGAGCAAATGGAGATGCAGTTCTTCATAAGGCCCGGCACCGAGGACGAATGGTTCGAATACTGGAAGAAACAGCGAATGGACTGGCACCTCAACATGGGCATCCCCGAAGAATACTTCCGGTTCCATGAACACGACAAGTTGGCCCATTACGCCCAGGCAGCTTTCGACATAGAATTCAACTTCCCGATAGGTTTTAAGGAACTGGAAGGGATACATTCCAGGACTAATTTCGACCTTTCAGCCCATCAGACCGAATCGGGCAGGAAGATCCAGTATTTCGACCCGGAACTGAATGAAAGTTACGTGCCTTACGTGGTAGAGACCTCCATCGGTCTCGACCGCACTTTCCTCGCAGTGCTATCTTATGCTTATACCGAAGAAAAGCTGGAAGACGGCTCAGAGCGCGTGGTCATGAAGATCCCGCCGTTCCTGGCTCCCATAAAAGCAGCTGTTCTGCCGCTGGTCAAGAAGGACGGCCTGCCCGAAAAGGCCCTCGAGATCTTCAACAGCCTCAAGTACGATTACATGTGCTATTACGAGGAGAAAGATTCGATAGGCAAGCGCTACCGCCGCCAGGATGCCATCGGCACCCCCTATTGCATCACCGTGGATCACCAGACCCTCGAAGACAACACTGTCACCATCCGCGAACGCGACTCCATGGCCCAGGACCGTATACCGGTTGATAAGGTACATGAGGTGATCGCGAAGAGGCTAAGAAGGGTTGAGATCTGAGATCTGAGTGTTTAGATCTGAGTGTTTAGTGTTGAATGTTTAGTGTTGAGATGAATTCTAAATTTTGAATTAATCCGCGGAAATCCGCTGTATCCGCGTCATCCGTGTTCTTTTAGCTGTTGGCTGATGGCTTCTCTGCGTTACTCTGCTTTTCTTTCCGTACTCTGCGTGAAACCCTTACCAGGCAGTATTTTTCACTTCACGCTTCACTCCTCACCCTTCACGTATTTCCCAGTACCCAGTACCTATTTTTCACTTCACCCTTCACAGTTTCAGAAATAGGCGACAGGAATTCCTTGTGAAAACCATACGAGACAAATCTTTTTATTAATATCGCAATAGGAAATAGTTGATATAAATATTTCAGCATTCAGATTTCAACATTCAACTTTTATGAAATATCTCATTTTTGGCCTGGGAAATATCGGTCCGGAATACGCTAAAACCAGGCACAATGCAGGATTTATGGCAGTAGACCGGATGGCAGCGGAAAAGGATGCTGAATGGAAATCCAAAAGATATGCCTGGAGAGCGGAAGTGAAATTCAAAGGCAGGAATTTTATACTTCTCAAACCCACAACATACATGAACCTGAGTGGCAATGCTGTAAGGTATTGGATGAAGAAGGAAAAGGTTGAAACAGACAGGATATTGATCGCAGTGGACGACATCGCCCTGCCATTAGGGGTGCTACGGATGAGGGCGAAAGGTGGCGATGGCGGCCATAATGGCCTCATAAACATAATCGAGCAACTGGGCACCCAGGTTTTTCCGCGCTTAAGGATCGGTATAGGAGATGAGTTCCACCAGGGCTACCAGGTAGATTTTGTGCTCAGTGAGTTTTCAGATAGTGAGATGGAAATTGTCAGCCCTGCTTTGGACCGGGCCGTAGAAATGATCAAATCCTTTGGCACGATAGGGATCCAAAGGACAATGAATTTTTTTAACAAATAAAAAAACATCCCCCTCCCTTGTTGGGGAGGGGGAATGAGGGGGTGGGGTATAGATTCAGCTTTTATTCTACTCCTCTTTCTTCTCTTCACCGCCTTCAGCAGCGCCTTCGCCGGCTTCGCCTTCAGCAACTTCACCTTCTTCGCCTTCTTCTCCTTCTTCAAGCTCTTCTTCTTCTTCACCAACAGGTGTTACGGCAGCAAGACGTGTGGTGAGGACACCTATCACGAAGCGCTCCTTGGATTCCATGATCTCGTATTTATCCTGGTCGAGCTCGCTGATATGGATCTTATCACCAATCTCAAGATTGCTTATGTCGATCTCGATGTATTCGGGCATCTCGCCGGGCAGTGCTTTGATAGGAAGCTTCCTGAACTTTTTCACAAGGACCCCTCCGGCAACAATACCGGGCGCTGTTCCTTTCAGTTTGACCGGAACGCTAATAACCAGCGGCTTGTCTTTTTCAAATTCAAGGAAATCGGCGTGCAGCGTAAGGTCGCTTACCGGGTGGTACTGCACGTCTTTCAGGATGCAATTATACTTCTTTCCATCGATGTCCATTTCGATGAAGTATGTTTCAGGGTTAAAAAGCAATTTCTTCATTTCTATTTCGTCAACTGAGAAATGGATCTGCTCCTTACCCCCGTAAAGCACGCAGGGGACTTTGCCCTCTGCCCGCTGCCTTTTAGCATCTTTTTTCCCTACGCTCTCACGGGGAGAGCCGCTCATAGATACTGTTTTCATGGGTTTAGGATTTTAATTTATGAATGATTACTCGCCCTCTTTGTCTTTGAATTTGAAAAGAGAGCTTATCGATTTATAATTCTCCACGCGCCTGATCACTTCAGAAAAAAGATCGGCAGTGGATAAAACGGTTATCTTGTCCAAATGTTCTTTAAGGGGGATAGTATCGGTTACCACGATCTCTTCGAAAGGGGATTCTTCAAGCCTTTCATAGGCTTTGCCTGAGAAAACCGGATGGGTTGTTACAGCTCTTACACTGCGCGCACCCCTGTCCATGATCATGTCGGCAGCCTTTGTAATTGACCCTGCGGTATCGATAATATCATCCACCAGTATGATATCCCTGTCTTTCACTTCACCCACCAGCGCCATCTTCTCCACTTCGTTCGGTTTCG
>CAZXWD010000070.1:0-16723 GCA_964644135.1 uncultured Bacteroidales bacterium
TATCTCGCCTTTCCCTTCCCTTACCATCAGTATCTCATCACCGGTGCAGTCGATCACAGTGGAGGGCTGGTTGTCGCCAAAACCGCCATCGATCACAATATCTACCCTGTCTTTGTACTTTTCGTAGATAAGCTCCGGGTCGGTGGCGTATTCAAGTATCTGGTCGTCGTCGTGGAGGGAGGTCGACATCAGCGGATGGCCCAGCTCCTTGATGATCTCGCTTACGATATTGTTCTGGGGTATCCTGATACCGAGGGTCTTTTTCTTGTTGTGGAATATTTTGGGAACGCTGTTATTGGCCTTTAAAATGTAAGTGAACGGGCCCGGGAGCGTGCGGCGCATAAGCTTGAAGACTTCATTGTTGATGGGAAGGGTGTATTCCGATAACTGGCTGAGGTCGTAGAAAAGGAAGGAAAAATTGGCTTTCTCTTTTTTCACCCCCTTCAGGCGGGCAACCTTGTCGATTGCTTTGGGACTGTTAATGCTGCATCCCAGTGCATAGATGGTATCGGTGGGGAAGATAATGATCCCGTCGTTGGCCAGACATTCTACAACTTTTTGAACCTGCCTGCTGCTGGGCGTTTCAGGGTGGATCTTCAATAACATATTCTGCGTTTTTAATTCTTATAAATAAAAAAGGGTAAGCTACTTATGTCGCACCGCTACAACCGCCTACCCTTGCTTCATTCCTGACCTGGGGGATTCAGCAGGAGCTGGTCGCATAAGACTTACCCGGTGCAAAAGTACAAATTTATAGCAAATTGACGAAGTTGTTACCTAATTTTTAAGCAATTGTTACCGGGATGTGAATTCCCCCTGTCTCTACTGCTCAGACAAAAAAATAGCAGCCAGGATTGATTGTAACCCACCCTTTTATTTATTATGTTTGCAGGTGTCAACCTTAAATTCCCTGAGAAATGGAACAGAAAAATGTACCTGCGTCAAAAGGAGCCATTGGTTACGGTATCCTTTTGTCGATTGCCCTGATCATTTACAGTCTCCTGCTTTTTGTACTGGGACTGGACAGCCACCCGTGGCTTAATTATCTCTCCTACGTCATCATGATCGTAGGGATCTACCTGGCCACGGTGAATTTCCGGAATAAATACCAGGATGGACTTATCAGTTACGGGAAAGCTGTCGGAGTGGGCTTTTTTACCGTTCTGGTTGCCTCGGTCATTATGGCGATCTATACTTTTATTTATTTCTCTTACATCAATCCCGATGTATTCCAGCAGGCCATGATAGAAGCCGAGCAAAGGATGCTGGAGGAAGGCATGTCTGACATGCAGGTAGATCAGGCCCTCTCCATGATGGAAAGGTTCCAGAAGCCCTGGGTGAGCACTATCTTTGCATTCCTCGGGAACATCCTGATCGGGCTTGTCATAGCCCTTATAACCTCAATATTCATTAAAAGGGAAGAGCCCCCGGTACAGGAGTAATGCAGGATCTTCAACTATCCATAGTCATCCCCCTGCTCGACGAAGAGGAATCGCTTCCGGAGCTTCACCGGTGGATCATAAAGGTGCTGGAAGAGAACAACCTTACCGGTGAGATCATATTTATCGACGACGGCAGTGCCGATAGTTCCTGGGAAGTGATAGAGGCAATGGCATCGGCCGATGAGAGGGTGAAAGGGATCAAGTTCAGGAGGAATTACGGAAAATCGGCCGCCCTTAACGTCGGTTTCCAGGAAGCAAAAGGTGATGTGGTGATCACAATGGATGCTGACCTGCAGGACAGTCCGGAAGAGATCCCTCATCTCTATAAAATGATAACCGAAGGTGACCTTGACCTGGTTTCAGGGTGGAAGAAGAAACGGTTCGACCCTCTGGGCAAGACCATCCCTTCCAAATTCTTCAATTTCACTACCAGGGTGATGAGCGGGATCAAGCTCCACGATTTCAATTGCGGTTTGAAGGCCTATAAGAATGAAGTGGTAAAGAATATCGAGGTGTACGGCGAAATGCACCGGTACATCCCGGTGATCGCCCGTAACAGCGGCTTTACACGTATAGACGAAAAGGTGGTGCACCACCAGGCACGAAAATACGGCCGGACGAAATTCGGTGTTGAAAGGTTTGTAAAGGGGTACCTCGACCTGCTGTCGATTACCTTTGTTTCGAAATTCGGCCGAAGGCCAATGCATTTATTCGGTACGATCGGTTCGATCGTTTTTTTCCTGGGCTTCATTGCTGCGGTGTGGGTTGGCGCACAAAAGCTGATCTACCTGAACAAAGGCATCCCGGCGCCCCTGGTGGCCGACAGCCCTTACTTCTATCTTTCACTCGTGGCCATGATACTCGGCACCCAGTTGTTCCTCACCGGGTTCCTTGCCGAGCTTGTTTCGAGGAGCAGCAGGGAACGGAATGTTTACCAGGTGGAAAAAATGACTTTTAAAGGGTAATGGGTGTCTTTTTTGAAAAATCCATAATTCAGTAATGAAGGTTATCATCATAGGATCGGCCTACCCGCTGAGGGGCGGTGGCATTTCCACTTTCAACGAAAGGATGGCCAGGGCTTTCATGGAGGCAGGGCACCAGGTGAAGATCTATAATTTCAGCCTTCAGTACCCGAACTTCCTGTTTCCCGGCAAAACTCAGTATTCAGAAGAAGACCCTCCCGAAGGACTGGATATTGTCACCTGCATAAATTCTGTCAACCCCTTCAACTGGATAAAGGTCGGAAAGATAATCAGGAAGGAGCATGCCGACCTGGTAATCATCAGGTACTGGATACCTTTTATGGCCCCGTGCCTGGGCACTATTGCCCGGAGATTGAAAAAGAACCGCAAAACAAAGGTCATTGCCATTACCGACAATGTTATCCCGCATGAGCGCAGGCCCGGCGACAAGATCCTTACCAGGTACTTCCTGAAGCCCGTGGATGGTTTCCTGGTGATGTCGGATTCTGTGCTGAAAGACCTTGAATTGTTCGACAAGAAGAAGCCCAGGAAACTGTCGCTGCATCCTTTATACGATAATTTCGGCACGCCGATTGGCAAGAAGGAGGCAAGAGAAAAGCTGGGGATCGACACCAACGGGAAATACCTTCTCTTTTTCGGTTTGATACGCGACTACAAGGGACTTGATATTTTATTGAAAGCCCTTGCCGATGAAAGGCTGAAAAAAGCCGGCGTCAGGCTCATCGTGGCAGGTGAGTTTTACGATGAGTATGAAAAGTACACCAGGCTTGCAGATGAGCTGGAAGTAGCCCACAGGGTCCAAATGGACAATGAGTTCATCCCAAATTCGGATGTCTACCTTTATTTCTGTGCTTCCGACATAGTTGTCCAGCCATACAAATCGGCCACCCAGAGCGGGGTGACCCAGGTGGCTTACCATTTCAACAAGCCCATGATCGTGACCGGAGTGGGAGCCCTGCCCCAGATGGTCCCCGACGGCAAGGTAGGGTTTGTTACGGAGGTTGACCCGGGTGAAATTGCCGATGCGGTCCACAGGTTTTATGACGAGGATAAAGAGGAGGAGTTCACCGGCAACGTGAAGGAGGAGAAGAAGAAATATTCATGGGAAAAGTTTGTTGATGCAATCGGGGAGCTTTATGATGATTTACGGTAAGCTTATTGTCAAATTGTCTTTATTGCCGAAATTGTCAAATTGATTTTTTTTACCCACCCCCTCGGTGGGTACAAGAACCAGACTGCGATATAATACGTGAAGCGTGAAGAGTGAATCGTGAATCGATTGACAATTTCGGCAATAGAGACAATATAGCCATCAGCCTAAAGCCAACAGCTATCTATAGCTCCAACTCGTGAGGCCCGACTGTGTGAATTCGTATCTTTTCACATCCCCGCCGTATTTCTTGAGGGCATTGATGACTTTCTGGCGGGAGTTGTCGGGGCAATAGAAGGTCATGAAGCCACCGCCGCCGGCGCCTGAGATCTTTCCCCCCGATGCACCGTTCTTTATGGCCGTGTCGTAGATCTCATCAAGGTAAGCATTGGAAATACCCTGTGCCATGAGCTTTTTGTTCTGCCAGCCGAAATCCAGGATATCGCCTATTTTGTTGAGCTCGCCCTTCAGTATGGCCTCCTTCATCATGATTGCCTGCTCCTTCAGCTTGAGTGTGGCCTCGATGGCCTGCTTGTCGTTTTTCATTACGTTCTGCGACTGGATCTCGATGATGTTGGATGATTCCCTGCTGATCTCCGTATGAAAAAGGACCAGGTTGTAGGCCAGCTCGCTGAGAATATGTGCCCTGATGCGGAGCGGGTTTACAATTACCTTACCCTCTTTGAAGAATTCCATGAAGTTCACCCCGCCGAATGTGGCGGTGTACTGGTCCTGCTTCCCACCGGCCATTTGCAGGTCGACCCGCTCAATATCATAAGCTAACTGTGCAATATCGTATTCCCCGAGAGGCAGGTTGAGCCACTCCACAAATGCGCCGAGAATGGCAACAACGAGTGTGGAGGAAGTCCCGAGGCCTGAGCCCGGGGGTGCATCAACATATGTGGAAAGCTCGAACGACAGCGGCTCGTGGCTGAATTCCGTGACTATACGGTTATAGATCCCCTTTATCAGGTTCAGTTCACCGTTCAGCTCGAGGTGATCGGTCTTTTCGAATTCGTATTTCTCGTCCCTGTCGAAAGCGTGAATGATGATCTTCCCATCATCGCGGGTCTTGATGGATGCAAAAGCATGCATGCTGATAGTGGCATTCAGCACGGCCCCTCCGTAGATATCGGAAAAGGGAGAAACATCCGATCCCCCTCCGGCAAGTCCCAGGCGTAAAGGTGCTTTGGCTCTGATTATCATCCGGCTGAAAATTTGTGGTAAGCAAAAATAGTAAAAGAAATGATCTTTAATACCAGTCTGTAGTTGACAGTCATCAGCGGAGCGAAGCGATATCGGGATCATCAGTTATCAGTTACCAATCCCTATTTACTCTTTACTCTTTACTCTTTACTATTTATTATTTACTATTTACTATTTACTATTTCCCCCTATCTTTGCCAACCATGAAGAAGATCATCAGCCTTTTCCTGAGGTTTATCCCGAGGAAATACCTTCAGCGGTTCAGCCATTTTGGTGCGAGGGTGCTGGGTTTTTTCTACAGGGGGAACAATGTTGAATGCCCCGTCTGTGGCAGCACCTACAGTAAGTTCCTGCCTTACGGGAGGGTAAGCACACGTGAGAACGCACTGTGCCCCAACTGTCTTTCGCTTGAACGGCACCGCCTGATGTGGCTATACCTGAGGGACAGGACCGATTTTACCTCGGCAAAGCTGAAAGTCCTTCATGTTGCCCCGGAACTTTGCTTTCTCAAGAAATTCGAAGCGCTGGAAAAACTTGAATACATTAAAGCAGACCTCGAATCACCGTGGGCAACAGTTCATTTTGATGTACATGAGATCCCTTTCGATGAAAACACGTTTGACGTTGTGATCTGTAACCACCTGCTGGAACACGTGGAGGATGATATCAAATCATTGAAAGAGCTTTACCGCGTATTGAAACCGGGCGGCTGGGGCATCATGCAATCACCGATAAACCCTGCCAGGGAGGTTACCGATGAGGACAGGTCGCTCAAAACACCAAAGGACCGCGAGAAAAAATATGGCCAGTCGGACCATGTAAGGGATTTCGGCCTCGACTATCCCGGGAGACTGGAGAAAGGCGGTTTCAGGGTTGTGGTTGATGAATTCGTCAGGTCCCTGCCGGACGAAAAGGTCAAGAGGTATGCGGTGCTGACAGGAGGCAGCCTCACAGTGAATGATTTTATTTACAGAGTGGAAAAATGAACAAGGCATACCGGAAAACACTCATCGAGGTTTCGGAAGAGTAGGGCATCGGCATTTCATATCTCATATATTATATCTTTGCAGAAAAGGATTTGACTATGAGTTTTTTGGAACTGGCAAAAAGACGTTATTCTGTAAGGAAATACAGGGACAAGCCTATTGAGGAGGATAAGCTGATGAGGGTGCTGGAAGCGGGCCGCATAGCCCCTTCGGCAACCAATGCACAGCCGTGGAGAATTTACGTGATAAGAGGAAAAGAGAACCTGGAAAAAATATGGGAGGCCTACCCCAGGCCCTGGATCAGGGAATCTCCTGTTATCCTGGTTGTGTGCGGCGACCATTCCAGGTCGTGGAAAAGAAGCGATGGCAAGGACCACAGTGACATTGACGTGGCGATCATGTCGGACCACATTACCCTGGCCGCTGCCGATGAAGGGCTTGGTACCTGCTGGATATGCGCTTTTGATAAGGATAAGTGCTCCGAAATACTGAAGCTTGAAAAGAATATCGAACCTGCCGTTATGCTGCCGCTGGGGTACCCTGCCGATGAAGTTGACACTGAAAGGCATGCCACCCAGAGGAAGTCGCTGGATGAAATCGTGAAATGGGGAATATGAGCATGAAAAGGATAAAAGAAGTCATCGAAGCTTCCGTGGAAGTGAAGAACAAGATATTGGCAGACAATTCCCTTTTGGAGGAGATTGAAGATATTGCCAACGCCTGTGCCGATGCTTTCTGCGCCGGAGGTAAGGTGCTGTTTTGCGGAAACGGCGGCAGTGCAGCAGATGCACAGCACCTTGCAGCAGAGCTTTCGGGCAGGTACCTCCTCGACAGGGAGCCCCTGCCGGCGGAGGCCCTTCATGTTAACACTTCATTTTTGACGGCTGTGGCCAACGATTACGGCTACGACGAAGTATTCGCCAGGATGGTGCGGGGTATAGGAAATGAGGGGGATGTCCTGTTCGCCCTTTCAACCTCGGGCAATTCAGGGAACATACTTAGGGCCATTGAGGAGGCTAAAGAAAAACAGATGATCATTGTAGGTCTTACCGGCGACAGCGGCGGCAAAATGAAAGACCTGTGCGATTTCATTGTGCGGGTCCCTTCCGGTGATACCCCGAGGATACAGGAATCGCATATTATGATCGGGCACATCATCTGCGAGATCATCGAGAAAAAACTGTTTGTGAAATGATCAGGGAAGCCATTGTACTTGCAGGAGGAAAAGGGGAGAGGCTCAAAGAGGCAGTCGGTGACCTGCCAAAGCCCATGGCTCCGGTAAATGACAGGCCTTTCCTGGAGTACCAGCTCGACTATCTCGATAAATGGGGGATCCGGCAGGTCGTGCTTTCAGTGGGATATAAAAGTGATAAGATCATTGCGCACTTCGGCGAAAGCTATAAATCGATGGAGGTAGTTTACTCCGTTGAGGATGAACCGCTGGGTACGGGCGGGGCCATCAAAAAGGCTTTTGGCTATATAAAAGGACATGCCGCATTTATCCTGAACGGCGACACCTATTTCGATGTCAACCTGCAAAGGGTGAATGATTTCAGGTGGATCAAGGAAACCGACACGGTGATCGTCCTGAGGTATGAGGATAATGTAAACAGGTTCGGCGAAGTAGAATTCGACAACAACAATAAGATCATCCGCTTTGCGGAAAAATCGGGAAACGATAAAGAAGGATATATAAACGGAGGCGTTTACTTAATTACAAAGTCCTATTTCAACAGCTTTGACCTGCCGGAAAGGTTTTCCATCGAAACCGACTTCTTCAGGAAATATTGTAATGAAGAGGAATTTTACGGAATAAGATGTTTTTCCTATTTCAGGGATATAGGTGTGCCTGAAGATTATGAAAAAGCCCAGGATGAATTTAAAAGACTTGTGTATTGACAGGGAATGGTCGGTCTTTCTCGACCGTGACGGGGTGATCAACAAAAGGCTGCCCGGCGACTATGTGAAGAAGTGGGAAGAGTTTGAGTTCCTGCCGGGAGTTGTTGAGGCTCTTTCCGTTTTGTCGGGCATCTTCGGATATGTATTCGTTGTGACCAACCAGCAGGGGATAGGCAAGGGCCTGATGAGCGAAAAAGACCTGGAAAGGGTGCATGAAAAGATGATATCTGAAATTGAGGCCGGAGGGGGAAAAATTGACAGCATTTACCACAGTCCCTATCTTGAGAGTGAAAACCACCCTTCGAGGAAGCCGCAACCGGGTATGGCGATGCGGGCCATTATGGATTTTCCGCGTGTTATCCTCGAAAAATCCCTCATGGTGGGCGACACAGGGACCGACATCCAATTCGGCCACGACACCGGAATGTACACAGTCCTGATCACACCTCAACCAACCCACCCTCAAACTCAAACCCACCCTCAAACTCAAACCCAAACTCACACTCAAACTCACACTCAAACTCAAACTCCCTTACCGGATCTCACTTTCAGCAGCCTCATCGGCTTTGCCAGTGAATTGAAGAAAATAACTGAATTGAACAAACCTGACTAAAAACCACTCCTGATCCGTGACCCCATTATCCATATTCATAAGTTTTCTTGTCTATACGGTACTTCTGTTCACAGTAAGCATACTTACCTCTAAGAAGACCGACAACAGGACTTTTTTCCTTGGCAACCGCCAATCGCCCTGGTTTGTGGTGGCCTATGGCATGATCGGGGCCTCATTGTCAGGGGTCACCTTTATTTCGATCCCCGGTGATGTGCTGAACACCAGCTTTTCCTACATGATGATCGTGCTGGGGTACCTGCTGGGGTATTATGTGATCGCCAATGTGCTGCTGCCCCTTTATTACAGGATGGAGCTCACTTCGATCTATACTTACCTGGAAAGACGTTTTGGTTTCTGGTCGTACAAGACCGGCGCTTCTTTCTTTCTTATATCCAGGGTGATTGGGGCTTCATTCAGGATGTTCCTTGTAGTTGACATCCTGCAGGTTTTTGTTTTCGACCACTGGAACATCCCCTTCGTGGTCACGGTTACTTCCTTCATCATACTGATACTCTTATATACTTACAGGTCGGGGATAAAGACCATTGTCTGGACCGACACGCTGCAGACCACATTCATGCTTCTGTCGCTCTTCGTGACCATTCTGATCATTGCAAATCAGATGGATATCAGTCTGCTCGAACTTATAACAACGGTAAGGGATAGTGATTACTCAACCATGTTCATCACCGATTGGCAGGACCGGCATTTCTTCCTGAAAGATTTCCTGGCCGGTGCCTTCATTGCCATTGTGATGACCGGCCTCGACCAGGACATGATGCAGAAGAACCTCACCTGCCGCAACCTTAAGGAGTCGAAGAAGAACATTTACTGGATGAGTGCGGCCCTGGTTCCCGTCAACCTGTTGTTCCTATCCCTCGGGGCCATATTAATTATTTATTCTGCCAATACCGGGATTGGATTTCCTGAAAGGACAGACCATATTTTCCCGACAGTGGCCCTTCAGAACCTGCCGGCAATAGCAGGAGTGATGTTTATAATAGGGCTTATCGCTGCTGCTTATTCAAGCGCCGACAGCGCCCTGACTGCCCTTACGACCTCATTCAGTGTTGATATTCTGGGTATAGAAAAGAGAGAGATGAAAACCGACCGGGATAAGATCAGGCTGAGGCAGCGGGTACACCTGGTTATAGCTTTTTCTGTGCTTATGGTGATCATTGTTTTCAGGGCCATCAATGACGAATCGGTTATTTCGACGCTATTCACTGTTGCAGGATACACATACGGGCCTTTACTGGGGATGTTTGCATTCGGATTGTTTACCCGCAGGGAAGTCAGGGACAATTATGTTCCGCTTGTAGCAGTTATTTCACCCGTAATGTGTTATTTATTAAGTATTTATGACAAAGTGTTACTAAATGGTTATAATTTTGGATTCGAGATGCTTATTATAAATGGTATTTTTACCGCGCTAGGACTCTTATTTATCAGCTACAATCCTAAAAGAAACTAACGCTAATGGAAAATTTCAGATTTAAGACCCTGGAAATAGTATTGTCAAGAAAAATAAAGAAGAACGACTTTCCCTCGGATAAGATCTCAGATTACTATGGTGAGATGACCTTCAACCGGAAGGCAATGCGCGAATACCTGCCGAAGGAGGCCTACGGGATGGTTATTGATGCCATTGAGAAGGGCACCAGGATACAGCGCAAGATAGCCGACCAGGTGGCCGCCTCCATGAAATCGTGGGCCATAAGCAAAGGGGCCACCCATTATACCCACTGGTTTCATCCTCTTACCGGGGCAACTGCCGAAAAGCACGATGCTTTTATAATACCTGTAGACGAAGGGGCAGCCATAGAGAATTTCAATGCCGACCAGCTTGTACAGCAGGAACCCGATGCCTCGAGCTTCCCGAGCGGCGGCATCAGGAATACGTTCGAAGCCAGGGGCTACACGGCCTGGGACCCGACCTCCCCCGCCTTCATTATGGATAAGACCCTTTGTATCCCTACGATCTTTGTTTCCTATACAGGCGAAGCGCTGGATTTCAAAACCCCTTTGCTGAGGGCGCTGAATGCAGTGGACGTGGCTGCTGTTGATGTCTGCAAGTATTTTATGAAGGATGTGAACAAGGTGATTGCCACACTGGGCTGGGAGCAGGAATATTTCCTGGTCGATTCAGCCCTTTATACTGCCAGACCTGATCTTGTGCTTACAGGGCGCACTGTTTTCGGCCATGCCTCAGCCAAGGACCAGCAACTTTCCGATCATTATTTCGGGAGTATCCATGAAAGGGTGGCCCATTTCATGAAAGATTTTGAGTATGAGGCACACCGCCTGGGTATACCTTTGAAAACCAGGCATAACGAGGTAGCCCCGAACCAATATGAATGTGCCCCGGTCTATTCGGAGGCCAACCTTGCCGTAGATCACAATCAGTTGCTCATGCACCTGATGAAAAAGATAGCCAAGCACCATGATTTCACGGTCTTGCTGCATGAGAAGCCTTTCTCGAAAGTCAATGGGTCGGGCAAGCATAACAACTGGTCGCTTTCAACCAATACAGGGATCAACCTGTTATCACCGGGAAAGACATCGAAGTCGAACCTGCTTTTCCTTACCTTCCTGGTGAACATCCTCAAGGCTGTTGACGATAATTCGGAGCTGCTCAGGGCTGCCATAGCCTCATCAGGCAACGACCTGAGGCTTGGCGCCAATGAGGCGCCCCCGGCCATTATTTCTGCCTTTATAGGTTCTCACCTGACCAAACTCCTCGACAGCATCGAGGAAAAGATGGAGAACGGGAAAGTGACGGCAGAGTTGCAGGCAGAGCTCAACCTGAATATTTCCAAGATCCCGGAGATCCTTCAGGACAATACCGACAGGAACAGGACCTCGCCCTTTGCCTTTACCGGCAATAAGTTCGAATTCAGGGCCGTAGGCTCTTCCGATACCTGTTCCAGGTCAATGATAGCACTCAACACGGCCATGGCCGACCAGCTTAGATCATTTAAGGCTGATGTTGACAGGCTGATAGCAAAAAAGAGAAAGAAGAACGAGGCAATCCTCACAGTTCTCAGGCAATATATAATCGACACCAAAAAGATCCGGTTCGAAGGGAACAGCTACAGCGAGGAATGGGTAAAGGAGGCAGAAAAAAGAGGGTTGCCGAATGTCAATTCCACACCACGTGCACTCAGGGCATACATCAGCGAAAAGACCATTTCTGTGTTCGAACGTAATTCGATCCTGAGCAAGAGAGAGCTGGAGGCAAGGTATGAGATCATGATGGAGAACTACATCAAAAAGATGCAGATAGAATCGAGGGTGATCGGCGACCTTTCGAAAAACCATATCATACCTACCGCCATTAAATATCAGAATACCCTTATTGAGAACGCTATGGGGATGAAAGAAGTGGTCGATACAAAATCTTATGTTAAGCTCTCTAAAGGCCAGATCGAGGCTATTAAGGAAATATCCGAGCATATAGACAAGGTGAGGATCAATGTGGCGGCCATGCTGGAAGAGAGAAAGAGGGCCAACAGGATGGAGAGTGTGGAAGAAAAAGCAATTGCATACAATGAAAAGGTGGTTCCCTATTTCGAGGTCATCAGGTATCATGTCGATAAGCTTGAGCTTATGGTGGAAGACAGCCTGTGGACGTTACCGAAATACAGGGAGCTCCTGTTCTTAAAATAAGATCTTATGGGCAAGCTATTACAAAGATTCACAATTGTGGCCATCCTGGTCGCTGTAAACATCCAGGTCCACGGACAGGCTGTGGTAACACATATTGACGATATAAGCGGGGAGCAGCAGCAGGCAGGGATCATTTACAATTTACCCAGGACTGTCCTGAAAGTTGACCTGACCGTCACAAAGGTCAGTGAGTTCAGGGGCCCCTTTGCATTATATTCTCCCAATCTTCTCGGAATTGAGGATGTCATTATGGAAAATGACTTTTACTACAAGGTGGATGATATAAACATTACACCATTCACCGAGCCGGATCCGGAACAGTTCTACCTCGTCAACCTCCCGGAAAAATCGGATCACGAGTTCTGGCTGAAAGCCGGTGCTTCAGGTATGGTATCCGGACATTTCAGGGATGAAGATGAAGCTGCGAAGGCCTGGCAAAGTGAAACTTTTGATGCAGGAATACCCGGCAACCTGTTCCCGGGTTACATCCATACGGTTAAAATAGAAAAGACCGATACGATCAGAAGGATTGTCACGATAGATACGACCACCATCGAGAAATATGTTCTTAGGAGGTTCCTTGAGGAAAAAACAGAAGAGGACAAGGCCCGCGAAGCTGCTGAAATGATCAACAGGCTGAAGGAGGACAAGTACAAGCTGCTTGTTGGTTACCAGGAGACAGCCTATGATGAGGGCGCCATGGAATTCATGTATGGTAAGCTGGATGAAATGGAGCGCTCCTACCTCAGGCTGTTTACGGGAATTACCAGGAAAGAGAGCCTGTCAAAAAGTTTTTTCCTCATACCGTCTCCTGAAGATATGGGGGAACAGGTTCCCCTGACATCATGGTCGGAGGATGAGGGGTTCCTCACGCAGGACAAGGATGAGAAGATATTCTTACAATTTGGTTCAGACGGGGAAAAGCCGGGAAAAGGCGCCTCAGCCATTGAAAATCCCGGTGGCATTGTTTACAGGGTGTCGGTTCCTGTAAGCCTTTCGGTCATCTACGATGAGGATGTTTTACAAACCTCAAGGATGAATATAAACCAGTTTGGTTCACTCAGGACGTTACCGCGCGGCGTGAAGGATTTCAGCATAAACACTTCCACCGGGAACATTGAGATGGTAAGGATACAGCCACAGTGATTTTACTTCTGCAGGGGCATTGAATATTTCTTTACATCTTCACCGGTAACCTTCTTATCACAGAGGATCGCCAACCTTTCAACCACATTCCTGAGTTCCCTGATGTTGCCGGTCCATTTTATCTTTTTCAGTTCTTTGATGGCATCATCAGTGAAAGGGATAGGCTTGCGGCCCTGCTCTTCGCTTACCAGCTCCATGAAGTGATCGGCAAGGAGGGGGATATCGTCAAGACGTTCATTCAGAGGCGGAACGTTGATGATGATAACGCTCAGCCTGTGGTACAGGTCTTCCCTGAACCTGTTGTTCCCGATCTCTTTTTGAAGGTTTTTATTTGTGGCAGCTATAATGCGGACGTCCACAGGTATCTCTTTTTCTCCTCCCACCCGCATGATCTTGTTTTCCTGCAGGGCCCTGAGCACTTTTGCCTGAGCGGGAAGGCTCATGTCGCCAATTTCATCGAGAAAAAGTGTACCGCCGTGAGCGGTTTCAAAATCACCTTTCCGTTGCTTGATGGCGGAGGTGAAGGAGCCTTTTTCATGGCCGAAAAGCTTGCTTTCGATCAGTTCGCCGGGGATGGCAGCGCAGTTTACCTCAACGAACGGGGCTTTTGCCCGGTTGCTCTGTTCGTGTATCCACCGCGCCACTATCTCTTTGCCTGTCCCGCTTTCGCCGGTTATCAGCACCCTGGCATTGGTCGGTGCTACCCTGGCAATGAGGCCCTTGATATCTTTTATCACCTCCGACTCCCCGATCATGTCGTAGTTCATCCCAACCTTTTTCTTGAGCACTTTTGTTTCCGACACAAGCCTTGAACGGTCAAGGGCATTCCTGACTGTTACCAGCAGCCTGTTCAGGTCGAGTGGCTTGGCTATATAATCGTAAGCGCCCATTTTCAATGCCTCAACGGCTGTTTCGATGGTTCCGTGCCCCGAGATCATTATCACCGGAATATCATACAACTGCATTACTTCGGCAAGCACCTCCATACCGTCCATTTCAGGCATCTTGATGTCGAGCAGCAAGACATCAAATTCTTTTTCCTTCATCAGTTCCAGCCCTTCACCGCCCGAGCCGGCAGTGTCTACCTCGTACTTCTCGTGCTCGAGTATTTCCTTCAACGTGTTCCTAATGCTCTTTTCGTCGTCAATTACAAGGATCCTTGTCATGAAATGATCGTTTTAAGCTCCAAATTTAGGGAAAGTGAGTGAGATGTGGGTTAATTAGAGCTTATTTGGAATGCTGTAAAGACATGTTAGCACTAAATTTGTATTATTGAACATAATGGAATGATCCTCATTGGCTGATCCTGCGACCTGACCAGATCGGTTTTCAGGTATGGGATTGCTTATATACACTTAAAGAAATGAAAACAAAAGCCCTTTCCCTGTTATTTTCCCTTTTTTTATTTTATTCCTCGCTCCAGTCGCAGGAAATAAAGGTTGGCGATTCAAGGGCCAACTATCCGTATCCCTGGGCAGGGGGAATGAACGAATGCCAGTTCGGCAGGATCGACCTTGACTTCGACGGTATCAAGGACCTTGTCGCTTTCGACCGGACCGGGAACCGGCTGATGCCTTTCCTGGTTAAAGATGCCGGAACAGGATTTCAGTTTGAGTACGCACCTGAATATGCTGAACTGTTCCCCGCCATGGTCGACTGGATGATCCTGAAAGATTTTGATGGAGACGGACTGGAGGATATCTTCACCTATTCGCCCGGTGTGGCTGGCATGAAGGTATATAAGAACGTGAGCAATTCGGAGATCAAGTTCGATCTTTTCATTTCTCCCTTTCTCACCTCTTTCCAGGGGGGAGGATACACCAATATCCTTGTAACCTATGTCGACTACCCTGCTATCGAAGACATTGACGGTGACGGCGACCTTGACATCCTGACTTTCTGGGGCCTCGGGTCATTTGTTGAATACCATAAAAACCTTTCGGTTGAAAAGTACGGGCATGCCGATTCGCTCGATTATGAAAAGGTAGGGCTTTGCTGGGGATACTTTGCCGAAAGCGAAGAATCGAACGTGATCTATCTCGATACCTGTTTCGGCTGGAAAAACAACCCCGCACAGGTGCCTCCGGGGGATATTCGCGACTACAGGCATACGGGGTCCACTTTCCGGATGATCGACCTTAATGACGACGGCGTGCTTGACCTGTTGCTGGGAGATGTGGATTATGCAAGCCTGGTGGCGCTCACCAACGGTGGCACAAAAGACTCGGCATATATGATCTCGCAGGACTGGAACTTTCCGCAGGGAAGCAGGAATATCAACCTTTTTTCGATGCCGGTTACACTTTACACCGACCTTACAGGCGACGGTGTGAAGGACCTCGTGGTTTCACCCTTCGACCCAAACCCGGAGATCAACCAGAATTTCAAGAGTGTCTGGCTTTACGAGAATACAGGCACTAACACGTTGCCCGATTTCGATTTCAGGAAGGACAACTTCCTGCAGGGAGGTATGATAGATGTAGGGGCGGGGGCGTATCCCGTGCTTGCCGATTACAACGGCGACGGCCTGGACGACCTCTTCATCGGTAATTATGGGTATTACGATACCTCCTACTATGATGAATTCCTGTTTTTATATACAGACCATATCGGCAAATTAGCCCTGTTCCAGAACATGGGCACGGCCACAAATCCATCCTACCAGTTAATGTCGCGCGATGTGGCAGGTATTTCCGAACTGGAACTGACGGGTATAGTACCCACATTCGGCGACCTTGACGGCGATGGCGACCTGGACCTCCTTACCGGCAATGAAAACGGCTCGTTGCTTCATTATGAAAATACAGCCGGGGAAGGCAATGAAATGGAGCTTGTGTTCAAGACTGCCACCTACAAAACAATAGAAGTGGGGAAATACAGCGCTCCCTGTCTTTATGATCTGAACAAAGACGGACTTACAGACCTGGTAATAGGAGAGAGGGGAGGGAACCTGCATTACTACCGGAACGACGGATCAGCCGAAAATCCTGACTTTACTTTCGTGACCGACAGTCTGGGTAAGGTCAACGTGATCGACCCCGATGTTTCACTGTACGGCTTCAGTGTGCCGGTATTTTTTGATGATAACGGCGAAACCGGCCTCCTGGTGGGATCGGAACAGGGTAAGATCTATTATTTTACGGATATCGACGGAAACCTGGATGGGAAGTTCACTGAATCTGATTCATTTTTCAAGAACTTACTTGATGACCCCGTTAATCCTGACAGAGGCTTCCGCACTGCGGCACTTCCGGCCGATATTGACAATGATGGCGACCTGGATGTGATTGCCGGTAATTTTTCGGGCGGACTGGAGATATTCATGAATGGCAATAAGCCCTCTGTAAGCATGGATGTGAGTGAGAATGCCAATGACCGGAAAATAAACATATTTCCCAACCCGGCCGACAGATCGTTGCATATTGACCTTGAGGCATTCGAAGCAGGCAAATCCTTTTTTCTCAGGCTTTTCGACGGAGCAGGAAACCAGGTGTTGAAAATGAGTGCTGGAGGAGGAAAAACAGCTACGCTTAACACCGGATCAGTGAAACCAGGCCTGTACTTCCTGACCATCACATCCACGGAGAACGATCTCTACCATTCAAAAAAGATCATCATCCTCCATTAAC
>CAZXWD010000071.1:0-16482 GCA_964644135.1 uncultured Bacteroidales bacterium
ATGCTGTTGGTCCCGAGGTCAAGTCCTAGTACTTTCATCCGTAATGGTTTTGTTTGTTGATAATTATTTTGGTTATGCTGGTTGACTTATAAGAGCACATGTCTTATATTTGCATCAATTACATCTTATCACAATAAGGCTATATGCCGAAGGGCTTTGCCCTGTACTCCCGCTTCGGTGGGAGTTTTTTTTATGCGGTCGTGGATAGTGGTCCGGCCTTCAAAGAAGGTCATTTCCCGTAAAAATAAGAAAAGAATTTCATAATTGAACTTGTTGATTGATAAGGTTTTCACAACATTTTGTTGACATATTGGTTTTATTTGAATATTTGATCGGGCTTATTGAAAATCTGACCGTATCCATCGAAAATTATTGTGTTAAAACATTCGTGAATTAGTGGCTTACAATAAAAACCTCTGTTTGCCTCACAACAACCGAAAGTATTCTTTTGCCACAAATGCACGAATTAAGTTCGTATACTTCTCCCCCACCTCTCAACTCTCAACTCTCAACTCTCAAATCTTAAATCTGAATTCTTACACCTTAAATCCCATTTCTTCCGTATATTCGCCCACCGGAAGAAGGCAAAGCAGCTTCAGAAGATCTTTGACCTGCGAAAATGAAAACTTTTAGCTGATTCTTTTGTTTGAATCATTGTTCCTGAACTACCTTCGGTTCAGGTTTTTATTTTGGTACCATGAGCGAACAATCAGACCTTAAACAGAAAGTAGTGCGTCAGTTCCCGCTGACCAATTTAGCACTCAATAACCGCAACACGGTATTCCTCCTCATCATTATCCTCTTCATTTTCGGCGCATACTCATACCGCTCACTCCCCAAAGAACTGTTTCCCGACATCGTCATACCCACTGTTTACGTCCAGACCATCTACCCGGGCAACCCCCCTGTCGATATTGAGAACCTGGTCACCCGTCCCATCGAGAAAGAGGTGGAAGTGATCCAGGGGATCGATAAAATGACCTCAACCTCTTCGCAGGACGTATCGTCTGTTTTCGTTGAATTTGAACAGGGCACCAATATAGATAAAGCAGTCCAGGACGTGAAAGATGCCGTTGACAAAGCAATGAGCGAACTCCCCGACGACCTCGACCAGGACCCGATGGTGCTCGATATCGATTTTTCTGAGTTTCCGATCCTCAACGTAAACCTCTCGGGTGACTATAGCCTGAACGAAATAAAGAAATATGCCGAATACCTGGAGGATGAGTTCGAAAGCATTTTCGAGATCTCAAAAGTGGATATACAGGGCCTCGATGAAAGGGAGATCAAGATCAATGTCGACCGCCATAAAATGGAAGCCCTCGAGATCAGTTTCGACGATATCGAAAGCGCCGTGAACCTTGAAAACATCTCCATGTCGGGAGGGGATATCAAGCTTGGCGATTCACGAAGGACTATCAGGGTAATCGGGGAATTCACTAACCTGGAAGAGCTAGAAAACATCATTGTAAAAAGGGAAGACAGGGAAATTGTCTACCTGAAAGACATAGCCAATGTAGTTGATGGATTTGAAGAGCCCAAAGATTTTGCCAGGCTTGACCGCCAGCCGGTTGTTTCACTCCAGGTAGTGAAAAAAGGGGGCGAAAACCTGCTGGCAGCTACCGACCAGGTTTTTGATATAATCGATCATGCCAGGGAAAACAAGGAGATCCCGGACGACCTGAATGTTACCATTACCAACGATCAATCAGACATTGTAAAGAAGCAGCTCAGCAACCTGGAAAACAGTATGATCATGGGGGTGATCTTTGTGATCCTGGTACTCTACTTTTTCCTGGGTACAAGAAATGCCCTGTTTGTTGGCTTTGCCATTCCCCTGTCAATGTTCATCTCGTTCATAGTCCTTGGGCTGATGGGATCCAGGGTCAACATGATCGTTCTGTTCTCACTGATCCTTGCCCTGGGCTTGCTGGTTGATAATGCCATCGTGGTGGTTGAAAATATATACCGGTTCATCGACAGGGGGTTCGACAAGCAAACCGCTGCCAAACAGGCAGTGGGGGAAATTGCCCAGCCAATTATTTCCTCCACCTTTACCACCCTGGCGGCCTTCTTCCCCTTGTTGTTCTGGAAATCCATCATAGGGGAGTTCATGAAATACCTGCCGATGACCCTCATAATCGTGCTTATCTCATCGCTTCTAGTGGCACTGGTGGTTGTCCCCGTTGTGTCATCCTATTTTATCAAACCTGGCGACCAGCTACGTAAACCGAAGAAGAAAAGATCGCTCATCATTGCTTCCATAATGTCTTTGCTGGCAGTTCTGTTTTATTTCGCAGGCTGGAACATAATGGGCAGTCTGCTTGTGATCTTTGCAGTCATAGGAATATTAAACCTCCTCATCCTTAATTCCGCTGCAAGAGGTTTCCAGAGTAAGTTTCTGCCCTGGCTTGAAAAAGTGTATCTCGACACCCTGCATTTTGCCTTAAGGAAAAGAAATCCGAATTATTTCATCGGGGGGACAGTAGTATTGCTGTTCCTGACCATTATATTCCTGGCCATCAGAAGCCCTAAAGTAGAATTCTTTCCATCCAGCGACCCGCAATACATAAATATCCTGGCAGAATTGCCGATAGGCACCGATATTGAATACACAAATGAATTCATGAAGGGTGTGGAAAAGGATGTATACAAAATACTTGAACCCTATGAGCACATTGTAAAATCCGTTCTCACCACAGTAGGAAGCGGCGCAAAAAGTGAGAATGATTTTCTCGATTTCTCCGAAACACCAAATAAGGGAATGATAACCGTAACCTTTGTGGACTTTGAGGAAAGGGGAGGGATCAATACTTTCAACATTATGAAAGAATTCGGTGAGGAACTCATAGGAAAATACCCGGGTGTGCTTGTGAGTGTTGAAAAGCAAAGCGACGGACCACCGGTAGGCAGGGACATCAACCTGGAAATAACCGGTGCTGAATTCGACAAACTCATCGACCTTACCGACAGCATACAGACTTTTATTGAGAGGGCCAACATTCCGGGAATAGAGGGGCTGAAGATCGACCTGGATGTTGGAAAGCCGGAGATCATATTCCATATCGACAGGGAGCGTGCAAGAAGATATGGATTGTCGACCGCACAGATAGCAAGCACTATCAGAACAGCGCTTTTTGGCAGGGAAGTATCAGATTATAAGGTAGGGGAAGATAAGTACCCGATCCAGCTCCGCCTGAAGGAGGAATACCGCTACAACCTGCCCTCGTTGCTTAACCAGCGTGTGACTTTCAGGAGCCAGAGTACCGGAAAGATAGTACAGGTACCTATCTCTGCGGTTGCCGATGCAAGCTACAGCACCACTTACGGGGCGATAAAAAGGAAAGACATGGACCGCTTGATAACCCTTTATTCCAATGTGCTTGAAGGATACAATGCGACTGAAATAAACGACCAGTTGAAAACTCTGCTTGAAAACTTTGAAATGCCGGCAGGTTACGGTTATTCCTTTACCGGAGAACAACAGGAGCAGGCAGAATCCTTCGCTTTCCTGGAACGTGCCATGCTGATCGCGATTTCTTTGATCCTCATAATATTAGTAAGCCAGTTCAATTCGATCGTTAAACCTCTCATCATCATTGCCAGTGTTATTTTCAGTACAATAGGTGTTTTTGGCGGTGTAGCAACGTTTAATATGAACTTCGTGGTGATCATGACAGGTATCGGGATTGTTTCACTTGCAGGTATTGTGGTTAACAATGCCATTGTACTTATCGATTATATCGACTTGCTCAAAAGGAGAAAGAGAAAGGAACTCGGGCTGGATGAAGATGCGGTGCTTTCGAAAAAGATCAATAAAGAGTGTGTGATAGAGGGCGGGAAAACCCGTTTAAGACCTGTACTGCTCACAGCCATTACTACCATACTCGGATTGCTTCCCCTGGCTTCAGGGCTGAATATCGACTTTATCTCTTTGCTCGAAAATTTTGATCCTAAGATCTACTTCGGTGGCGACAATGTGGCCTTCTGGGGCCCTATATCCTGGACCATCATTTTCGGGCTTACATTCTCAACTTTTCTTACACTTGTTATAGTGCCGGCAATGTATCATGTGTTTTACATTGTAAAGCTCAGGATGGTTGAATGGAGAAAAAGAATGGGGCAAAAAGCCGCATCCGTCACATCATGATAAAATAAGGCTAAAATTTGTCTTTCCAGCGCCTGTTATAGAGTACTTTGGCCCTGTATGCCACGATAGCCGCTATCAGCAGAATTGAGAAGGAGTGTATCAGCGTTGCCGTATTTATCTGAAGTGCCAGGTTCTGTTTCACTTCAAAACTTTCGGGTGAAGATGCCACCATCACGTTAAAGGCTGAAAGTATCAACATTGCCACACCCATCAGAATGATCCTGAGCCCCGGCGTTGACTTGCCTCCGGATGCTTTTTTCCCAGTTTCGTTCATAACCAGCTTTTATGTATTCAAGACCGGATGGTGTTGAGTTTTATCCGTAATTAGAAAAAAAGTAATATGCCTTACCGGATATTTAACTTTTAGATAACAAACCCGGTTCCGGTTCCGGGATGATGCCCGAACAACACTTTTAACAGGCCGATGCAACCATTTTAACTCTTTGTTTGTCTAAAGAGTGTTCGGTAAAAGCCGAAGTGCGTGAAGTTCTTTGAAATTGTAGTTGCAAAAGCGAATGCGCTGTTCCTTTGACCAGGCTATTGCAAACCTTTTTTTATTTTCTTATGTTTGTAGCTTAATAGGTTAAAAAGGCGTATTCCATTAACCCGCTGATTACGGGACTCTGAATAAGTTTCATGGATTCTGAAAGGCAACTTATAGAAAGGGTCCTGCAAAAGGACCCAAAGGCCCAGGAAGCCATGTACCGGCATTTTGCATCCAAAATGTATGGTCTATGCCTGAGGTTTGCCCGTAATTCAATGGAAGCTGAGGATATCCTCCAGGAAGGGTTCATCAAAGTATTTACCTACTTAAAAGACTACCGTTACGAAGGTTCTTTCGAAGGTTGGGTAAGGAAAACCTTTGTAAACACTGCCATTAATTTCTACCGCCGCAAATCGAAAGAACTGGTCGAAGTCAGTATCGAGCAATCGGAGATCTCAATTCCTTCGCAATCAACCATCATTGAAAACATGAGCGCCAATGAACTGTTAGACCTCATTCAGAAACTTCCCGAGGGATACAGGCTGGTTTTCAACCTGAGTGTTGTTGAAGGGTATACCCACAAGGAGATCGCCTCTTTGCTTGGAATATCGGAAAACACTTCCAAATCTCAGCTTTCAAGGGCAAGGAATGCACTGCAATTAAAGATTCAGCAACAAAAATCAAAGAATAAGTGAGCGGAGAAAGCAACCATATTGATGAACTGATAAGGCAGAAGTTTGAAGGCTTTGAGCCGGCACCGCCTCCATCGGCCTGGAAAAAGATCAGGAAACAACTGGATTCAGGGGCAAGCCCCGGGAACAGCGGTCCTGTTGTCTTTACCGTCCTTACCGTCACAAGCCTTATCATCACACTTTTCTTCATTTTGACGAACCTGAAAGACATACCTGTAGGAGTTCCGCTGCCAGATGAGTTTACTTCAGAAAATTATTCCTGGTCCGAACCCTATATCGATAATTATGAAGGGCCGGAAAAGAGCTACAGCAATTCCCTTCACACCTCCGATGGAAACGCCTTTTATGACTTCAGGAATTACGTGGCTCCCGATGAAAATGAAACAGCCCCCGTGGAACAAAAACAAAACAATATTTCCACAATTACAGTCGGCAGGAAAAAGAGAATTGAAAAAGCCGGCAGTTTCAACAGGTTCACAGCAGATACAGAAAAAAAGAGTGAAAGAAGCTACCTGGGCGATCCCTCAATGATAAGAAGCAATATTCTCAAAACCAACAGTGTTTCGGGGTTACAACTGAAGGACGGGGAAATGCCAGCAGCAATCAATTTCGATTATCGCAGGGAAAACAACCATAGCCTTAAGATCGCTTTTGAATTCCTGCCCGAAGTATCAAACTATTCGAACGAAAATCCAAACCTTACAGGGCAGGGTTATCATTTGAGCCTCACATACGGAATTTCCAACCTCTACATGAAAACCGGAATAGGCCTGAGGAACATCAAAGAACAGGGTAATTATACTGTTCACTACAACAAGTATCTTGGAAATTACGAGCACGTGTACAATGTTACCTTCGATTCAACTGATAATGGGGTAACTCCAAATTACCACACCTTCACAGTGGATGTATACGACTCGATAGAACACGTAAGGATCGGGGAAGAAAAAATAAAGAACAGGTATCTCGATATTCCGCTACTGTTCGGATATAAAAAGGATTTTGGCAGGTTGTCGCTGCACATACATGCAGGTCCAAACATCTCTGTCCTTCTTGGAAGGAATGCCACAACCATCAATTATCCCGAAGAACAGATCAGGATAGTCAAGGCACAACAGGACCTGGTATCCAGGAAAAAAATCAACTGGCAGATAATGGCAGGAGCAGGAATTGATTATCGTCTGACAAACCGTCTTGATCTTACAATAGAACCGGTATTCAGGTATTACCTGTCGCCTGAGTTCAGGCAAAATAACAATAATGGAAATGGTTTTGGTTTCGGGCTGAGGACAGGGATCAGTTATACAATCAGCAAATAATAAGCGTATGGGAAATAATATACGAACCGGGAGATCCTTCAAGATGCCAGCCTTAATAAAGGTTGTGTTTGCCGTGATCATCCTTATGTCTATTTCCTCATCTGCGTTTTCACAGTTCCACGGTGAGGAGAACACCATCTTCATTACCGGGCAGGTCACCAATAACATAAACGGTGCCCCCATAAGCAATCATAGGATCTTTGTTGAATCCGACTCCGTTACCAATAATGGTTTCTACTTCTATTCAACTATTTACACAGACGTAAATGGTTTCTATTATGACACGATAAAAACAACCCTCAACGACGGCAGCATTGATATTTATCTGTACGATTTTGAGGAAGACCTCCACTCGGCAACCAAATATTACAGGTTCAACTGGTCTGACAAATACACGATCGTTGCAGATTTCTTTATTCACGACCCCAATGCAAACAGTACTTACCAGGCTAATTTTGAGACCGTGGAAGACACCCTGGAATCCAATCCACACAGGGTTTATTTCCATGACGAATCGGTTGGCTTTGTCATAAAATCCTGGCTTTGGGATTTCGGCGACGGGACTTATTCTGACATACAGGACCCGGTGCACGACTTCCCCGGTCCGGGCATGTACATGGTGTCGCTGACCATATCGAGCGTGCCGCTGGTAAACGAAACCAACAAGTACAGTACCATTACCAAGCAGGTTTTCGTGGGGCTTTCAGATTATTATAACATCGGTGGCCACATTTATACTGATATACACTTCCCGATCGACAACGCACTGGCCTACCTGTATAAGATGGATAGTACAGATTATCCGGTGCCGGTGGATACAACTGTGATCGATACCCTGGGATATTACTATTTCTACCAGATTATTGATGGTGAATACACTGTAAAGACCAGGCTGACCAGGGAATCGGAATACTATGGACAGTATATCCCCACCTATTTCGGGAACAGTTATAACTGGGAAGAAGCTTCCGTTTTCAATGTAGATAACAATAATTTTGCTCTGCACGTAGATCTGCTGCAATCGGAAGGAACGAGTTATGGCAGCGGTCAGATCAAAGGACAGATACTCTACGATACAAATACAGTTACCACCACTTTCGCACCGGCAGGGAACATAGAGATAATTTTGCTCAACGGCACGGATATCTGCCTTACGTGCAACTTATCCGACCTTGACGGTGAGTTTGTCTTCGGGGATCTTGAATACGGCACCTACCAGGTATTCCCCGATGTAACAGGGATAAAGGCAGAGCCGATGTTTATCACCATATCGGAAGACACTCCCGGTGAACAACCTTTCAACGTAGTAATCCAAAGGGAACAAATTACATTCGGCATAGATGATGAGCCGGTAATTGAAGAGGCATCAGCCAACTTCTGGCCCAACCCGGTAATCGACAGGGCAAAATTGAGCTTTACACTTGAGAGATCATCAGCGCTGGATGTTTATGCGACAAACCAAACGGGACAGGTTGTGCTGAAACAAAATTTCATGCTAACCAAAGGAAAGCAGACACTGGATATTGATCTTGGTCACCTCAGCCAGGGGATGTACCATATCATTGCTATGCCTGCAAACGGGACGCAACCACTTACCATCAGGATGATCAAGTTTTAAACCTTCGTCAGGAGCATTTAACCATAAACTGTACTCGTCCTGACTTAATCATTTGCCTGTTTATTAGTAATTTCAGGCAACCCTTCTTAAATTTATCAGTCTTAAAAAATATCCGGATGTTTGATGATTTCTGACCAGAAAATAGTGGAGGGATGCAAGGCAGGAAAGCATAAAGCCTTCAGCATGCTGTACAAGAAATACTCTGCAGTTATGCTGGGGCTTTGCCTCCGCTATTGCAAAAACCTGCAGGAAGCGGAGGATGTCCTTCAGGAGGGTTTCATCAAGGTGTTCAGGAACATTAATAAATTCAGGGAAGAGGGATCCTTCGAAGGCTGGATAAAAAGGATCATGATCAATTGCGCTATTGACCACTATCAGAAAAACCTCAAGCATGCCTTTCACGAAAACCTCGACGAGCTGAATGAAAAGATTGCTGATGACGAGGAAATTACCGGCAAATATCGTGATCATGGGATAGATAAGGACCAGCTTATGAAAATGATCCAGGAGCTGCCGGATGGATACAGGATCGTATTTAACATGTACGTCATGGAAGAATACAGCCACCGTGATATAGCAACTTCCCTGGGTATTTCGGAGAACACCTCGAAAACCCAGCTTATGAAAGCCCGAAGGGCGCTCAGGGAAAAACTGGAGAAAGCAGTAGCAAAAGAATTAAATAAAATATACAAATGAAAAGGCAAGGAAATCCAATTGATGATCTGTTCCGTGAATCCCTGTCGGGGGCCAGGAGAGAGCCCTCTGCCGGATTGTGGAGCACGCTGGAGTCGCACGTTTTCGGCAGTGCCGGGAAAATGCGCTTCATTCTGTTTTTAAGTGGCGCGCTCATCCTGATCTCCGCGGGCCTTGCCCTGTATTTCAGGCTTGATTATCCTGAAAATTCCGTTATCGCCGGTACTGCTTCCGAACAATCGCACGAAAATTTCATTGAGAAGGCTGTACCTTTTGACAGATCATCAGATGAACTCTCTCCCTCCGGCTCTATCAATGATAGTTACCCGGATGTCCCTGCAACCGGCATGAACAATAAAGATGCCTATAAAGATGGCCAGGGGCCAAAAGGCAATACTGAAAATGCCTCCTCCGGACTTCTGAAAAAGGATTTTCCTTTGAATGTTGAAAACAATTCTTCTCCTGTTCAATCCCCGGTTGGAGAGGACAAAACAATGTTCAACAGTGCGGATGCTATCGCTTACCTGCCCGGCATAAACTCCGTGTGGCTTGATTTCAACAGATCAGCAAGAGGCAGGCAACTGGAGCTATCTGCTCCGGAAAGTCCCGGTTTTGAAGGCATAAGGATAAAAGATGACTATGCCATCCCCTCAAACCTGGGCTTTGGGGCATATGTCAATCCCGGTATCACTTTTTACGACCCGAATCCCAATAAATACTTTGCAGGAGCTGACCTGACGGCTAATTTCGCTTTCTCAAAATGGCTGATACAGGCCGGGGCAGGTTACCATCTTATGCAGGATCTTGGTAAATACCAGGTCAAATACACGACCTGGGACAGTGTGGGATTTTATCGTGAAGTCACTTCTTTCGAATTTGCCAAGGATAATCCTGATTCGATAATTATTCACTATACCAAAAGGACAGTTTACGATTCAATTGAGAACATATCGCTGTCTGAAAGAAACAACAGATACAGCTACCTTACCCTGCCATTGCACCTGGGTTACAAAATATATGAAAATCAAGTGCTGACAGTTCGCCTTAAAGCAGGTATGGTATTTTCACTCCTGATAGCAAAAAGCGAACCTGTTGTGAACGTAGATGTATCAGATGCTTCCCAGGTTTCTGTAGAGAAAGTTGTACCTGAAAGGGTTAAGACAAACTGGCATTATACACTTGGAGTCCAGCTTGGATTCAGGCTGGGAAACAATACCAGCCTGTCGGTTGAGCCTTATTACGGGCAATATCTGAATCCGGTATATTTGAATTCAACAGGCTGGAATGGAAAAAGACCTCGTATGTTTGGCATACGAACAGGGATTGAACTTAACTTTTAGCAAACATGAAAAAGATCTTACTGATATTACTTTTCATACCGGGGCTGCTGACCTATTCGCAGGTCAACACCTACGATACCTGTAAAAATGAACATATTGAGTATACTGAGATCATTACTGACGACACCTCCCTTTTCTATGTCATCGGCCTTTGTGAAGAAGCACCGCAAAACTGTGCAGCAAACTTTACATATAACGCTGACAGCCTTAATGAACTGGTTGTGCTTTTCAATGATCAGAGTACCACTTTCTCCGGAGGCCCCCCTACAAGCTGGTTCTGGGAATTTGGCGACAGCAGTGTCTCACTGATGCAGAACCCTCAGCATACATTCAGTGAACAGGGAACCTACCTGGTATGCCTCACTATAATTGACACCCTTGATCTGTGCTATGACCAATTATGTAAAGAGATAACTGTTGGCAATCCCCAGCAACCGCTCAGTGCGGGTTTTGAATATTCTCTCGATTCATTGCTTTCAACTCCAAACCTATACTATTTCAAAAGTACCTCGGCAGGAGATATCGAGAACTGGACCTGGGACTTTGGGGATGGAAATACCACAGAGGGCCCTGAGGTCAGCCACAGGTATGAAGAACAGGGTACCTATACAGTATGCCTGACAGTAGAAAATTCAGCCTCGGGTAACATGCAAAGCGATACTTATTGCGAAGCAATCACTACACCTGAATACACCTATTTTGGAGGGCAGGTCTTTGCAGGGAATTTTCCGCTCAATAATCCCATACACACAGGTGATACTGGAATTGCCTTCCTTTTCAAGATCCACGAGAACACTGTATTACCAGTCGACACTAACCAGTTCATCAGCGAAGGATTGTATGCCTTTAATCATCTGCTTGACGGGAACTACATGGTGAAAGTAAGGCTTACAAAAAATTCAACAAATTATGGGAAATACTTCCCCACTTATTATCCTGACCGGCTTATGTGGCAGGAATCACCAATGATGACACTCAATGAGCCTGTTTACTCGGTAAATGTTCACCTTGTACCTGTGCCCGGGCTCAGTCAGGGACCGGGATCTATTTCCGGAAAAGTAAGTTTGAACATCAGCGAAACAGAATTATCAGACAAAGGCCCGGATCAGTTTGAGGTGTTACTTACAGACGGAACGGACAGTCCCCTCAAATATTCATTTACCGATGGTTCCGGCTCCTTCGGGTTCTACAACCTGCCTTACGGGACTTATCGCGTTTTTGCTGATCATACAGGCTGGGCAAGCACCTCACAAACTATTACGCTTGCACAGAACAATATTACTGCCGATAATATCTCACTGGAACTTGATTTCCAGGGTTCTTTCAGCATAGAAGATCCATTCATCAGCAAGGAGCCTGATGTAACCTTATACCCCAATCCGGTGAAAGATATATTAAACCTTTCTTTCAACTCTCCGGAGGATGGCATATACAGCATCTCCATTATTGATCCTGCCGGCCGGTCACTGGAGGATTTTTCACTTTATATCGGAAAAGGTGAAGCCAATGTTTCCATCCGCACTTCCCATCTGCATGGTGGAATATACCTGCTGAAACTAACAGGCAACGGCGGATGGTTCCAATCGGTAAAAAGGTTCGTGAAGTAGGATCGTTATTGATCTATTCTTCCTAACTTTATGGTCCTTTAACAGGGATCATGAAATGAATCACTAATCATCAAATCCAACTGAAAAGATGAAAAAGCTACTCCTTCTGCTTATACTTACATTTCCTTTCATTACGGCAACAGCACAGCAAGGTGGCTGGAGAACCGGGGAAATGGAAGTTAAGGTGTTCTATGAAAACAAAGAGGATGTTGAAAAAATAGAACAGCTTCGCTTTGATGGTGACATATATCATGACGGTACGGGAATATTTTTCTTAATCCCTGAAGAACTGGAAGAACTGAAATCATCCGGTTTGAAATATGAAATCCTGAAAGATGACCTGAACGCATATTATAAAGATTTCTGGGCGACCAGGGATGAATATCATTCTTACGAAGAGATCATCCAGTTGATGAACAGCCTTGCCTTCGGATACCCATCGATATGTGAGAAGCATACTTACGGAACCTCAGTTCAGGGAAGAGAGCTGGTTGCACTGAAGATCAGCGACAATGTTGGGGCCGATGAGCCTGAACCGGAAATAGGTTTTGACGGGGGCATTCACGGTGATGAAATAGGTGGTGCCGAAAACCTGATCCGCTTTGCGGAATTCCTGTGTGAGAATTATGGCTCTGACCCGGAAATAACCGATCTGATCGATACCCGCGAAATATGGCTATATATAATGGTCAATCCCGACGGCAGGGTAAACATGACAAGGGAAAATGTGAATGGTGTTGACCTGAACCGCGACTGGGGCTATATGTGGGATGCCTGGGGAGGGAGCCCGGGAGCCTATTCCCAGCCCGAAACAAAAGCATTGAGAAACTGGATGTACGAAAATCAGTTTGTGGTCCACACTACTTACCACAGCGGCACTGAAGAGCTTGTTTATGCCTGGAGCTACAGGCCGGACCCCACACCTGACGATGCCGCTATTGATCAGCTGGCGTATGTTTATGTTTCCAGTTCAGGTTACTCTAACCTGCCATATGCACAGGGGTACAGTGGTTTATACCCTATAAACGGTTCTTCAAAAGACACTTATTACGGCACAATGGGGTCGATAGGCTGGACCATGGAGATCTCACATAGCAAACAACCGCCGGCATCCCAGATCATGACCTATTATAATTATAATGAGCCTTCGATGATAGCCATGATCGAATATTCCGGCTACGGCATTACAGGTACCGTAACCGATGCGGAAACCGGTGAACCCATACCTGCCATTATTTTTGTTGAAGACTATTTCCCAACATATACTGATCCGGAAGGAGGGGACTATCATAAATATTTACTGGCAGGGAATTATTCAGTTACCGCCATAGCCAATGGTTACATCCCTCAAACAAAAAACAACATTAGCGTAAGCGAGCTTTCAGCCACAACCTGCGATTTCAGCCTGGTACCCGGGGGCGGAAAGTATGCATACAGGATCCCGGCCTCACAGATACCTGACAATAATTATGACGATGAAGGAAATACACCCGGGGCATTGGGGGCACCTGATGATATTAATTATTCGATCGGAAAAAACGGCTGGGTGATTGTGGATATGTTCCAGTCCATCCTTGACGGACCGGGAAATGAGATCAAAATATACGAAGGGGATGACACCCCTGAAGGGTATACCTGTTATGCAAGCCATTCAATGGACGGTCCGTGGACCCTTCTCGGAACAGGTTCGGGGACCAAGAGCTTTGATTTTGATGACAGCAACCTGGAAGAGGCAAGATTCATCAAATTGGTTGATGATGGTGATGGCCCGGCAAGTGCCGACAACGCCGGGTTTGACCTGGATGCAATAGAGGCCCTGCCGCAACCTGATATCATTGTTCTGAAATTGGACTGTGATATTCAGGATCCTACAGGGAATAACAATGGAAGGATAGATCCCGGTGAAACGGTTGATCTTGTTTTCAAGCTGAGAAACCACGGAGGACGGACCGTTGAAGCACTGAAAGGCAATTTTAATTACGATTCGACATGGATCAACGTACCCAACCCAAATGTCTACTTTGGCAGCATCCCCCATGCCGCCACAGCCCAGGCAACCGTGACTGTCACGGCGGATGATGCAACACCGGTTGAGGAAATTATCATGAGCGTGATGAACCTTACGGGTAATAATGGGGATTACACTCGTTCATACCCCTGTCATTATACTGTGGGGGCGATGATAGAAGACTGGGAAACAAACAGCTTCGAACAGTTTGAATGGGGGTCAACCAATACCCCCTGGATCGTATCACCGGTTCTGCCCTATGAAGGCTTATACTCAGCAAAATCGGCCAATATTGATGATAACGAGAAATCAGGCCTTACGCTTACGCTGGATGTGATAGGCTACGATGAGATCAGCTTCTACAGGAAAGTATCATCAGAAGTTGGATTTGACTTCCTTAAATTTTATATCGACGGAGTACTGAAAGATCAGTGGTCAGGGAACCTGGACTGGGCCGAAGTCTCTTATGAAGTGACACCCGGAACGCATACCTTTAAATGGGCTTTTGAAAAAGACGGAGCCACCAGCCAGGGTTATGATTGCGGCTGGATCGACTGGATCACATTGCCCTCCTATAATGTTTCAGGTGAGTTACATGCCATTGCAAATGCAATGCCCCATGAATTTTGCGGACCCGGAGAATCACAGCTAGGAGCATATGTAATAGGTGGCACAGGAGATTACACCTACGCATGGGCCCCGAATCAGAATATCTCTGATACAACAATACAATTCCCTGTAGTTACACCAGACGAATCCATCGTTTATTCGGTAATTGTTAATGATGGTGAAAACAGTGTATCACCTGAGATCAAATTAAGCATATACCCCATACCGGAAGCCCCTGTTATTGAGCAGCAGGGCGATTCACTGGTCTCCACCGCCGAGAGCGGAAACCAGTGGTATAACAGCAACGGTGCTATAATGGGAGCAACCGGCCAGGTATATTATCCATCTTTAGAGGATACTTATTATACTATTGTGACCAGTGAATTCGGTTGTGTTTCTGACACCTCCAATAAAATTGAATTCCTGTTCACAGATGTTGGTGAATTGTCGTCCAGATCTTACGTACGAGTTTATCCCAACCCGGTGAGATCTGACCTGAATTTAGTGTTGCCGGGGCCTGAAACAGCCAGCGTAATGGTAATGGACCTCTCAGGAAGAATTATCTCCGAATACCAATTTGAAGGCCGGAAGCAGGTAAAAATCCCTTTCGGAAACCATAAGCCTGGGATTTACCTTATTTCAGTACAAACTCAAAAGGACAGTTTTTTAATAAAGGTTGTAAAGTAAAGACAAGAACAAATTCTTTAAACCGTTTAATATGCACCTGGGGCTAACAGCCATCAGCCATCAGCTAACATCAAGAGGCATTTATTATAGTTTTTATATACAACCCCAGGCAACCAAAAGCAGTTGGCTCCGTCTTACCTTTAAGAAACATCAAACATTCCACCATCTTGAATGTTAAATCCTTTATTAATTGTCAGTTATGAAAAGAAAATTACTGCTATCCACCTTGCTCCTCATCTTTACACATTTTGGATTCACCCAGGTACCTGATCTTATTGTCAGCGGATATGTCTTTGACTATTCAACGGGCACAACTGTACCCGTAGAAGATCAATCCGTTGATATTATGATCGACAGCACTAATTCAGGGTTTTCCTATGAAAACACCGTGCTTACTGACAGCCTGGGATTCTTTTCCGATACAATAGAGCTCAATCCTCCTTTTGTTGTGGGCCTGGTGCATATTTCCACATATGATTCGTGCCTTGGATACAACCAGGAAATTGTAGCTTTTTTCAACCCGGGGGCGCCGCCGTTCCCTGTTGAATTTTTGTTGTGCGATAATTATACTCCCGGATGCGAGGCATTCTTCTATTACTATCCAACAGATTCAAACGCATTCTCACCTCTTACATACCAGTTCATGGATGCATCGATTGGTGATCCTGACACCTGGCAATGGGATTTTGGCGACGGCAATTCCTCTATACTTCAAAATCCTTCGCATACATATGCCGATACAGGTTATTACGAGGTATGCCTGACTATTACAGACAGCCTTGATAACTGCACCGACACATATTGCGAAACCATCTATGTAGGCGAGATCGTTCCACCTGCAGGTTGTATAAGCGGCTTCACGTATTATCCCGATACTGCTGCACTGACCATAAATTTCGAAGGCTTTACGCAGAGCCTGTTCCCAACAACATGGTCGTGGGAATTCGGTGACGGAACTACAGGTTCGGGTCAGTTCGTCAGCCACACCTATGACAGCACCGGTGTTTATCCTGTAACCCTTATCACGGTCGACAGCACAGGCTGCAGCTGGGTTACCACGATGGATGTATGGGTAGGAAACCCATCCTTCGATATTTCCGGTACTGTCTTTCTCGACAGCAATCTCACTGCTGATGAAGGAATAGTAAGGCTCATGACTGCCGATTCACTGTGGCAGGATGTGATCGTTCTGGATTCAACCGATATACTTCCTGACGGCAGTTTTATCTTTGAAGATGTGCCCATGTACTTCTTCATGCTATATTATGTTCAGGC
>CAZXWD010000072.1:0-16255 GCA_964644135.1 uncultured Bacteroidales bacterium
TTTGAGGATGCTTGATTAAAGGTTGATGGTTTCGTATATTTGTGTAACTCGACGATCAAGCCACGTCTGATTGCTAGGACTCCGCTCTGTGTTTAGATTATTTCTTGCAACCTTGCTTTAAAATCGATCTGTATTATGATTGAAAAGGTGCTTCTTTTTATCAGGAACCAGCTCAATAATTACCTGAACCTGCGCACAGGTTCGGATGATAAGTTGGAATTGGGCCCGCTCACCGACAATGAAGGGAAGATCATTGTCAAGAACGTTGGCCTCACGCTTGTGAATGTTGAGGAGGAAAAACTGATCAAGAATCAGCAGCCCTTCTTTAAAGAGACACCGCAGGGAACCATAGCCAAGGTAAACCCGAAGATCATGGTAAACCTCTACCTGCTCTTCACCACCAATTTCGGCGATGATGAGCTAAGCTACCGCGAATCGCTGAAGTTCATTTCATACATAATGAGCTTTTTCCAGACGAACCAGGTGTTCACCCCGAAGCAGTTCCCCGAGCTCGACAGCAATGTGGAAAAGCTGGTAGCTGAGCTGTATACCCTGCCTTTCGAGCAACTGAACTACCTATGGGGCGCCATAGGTTCGAAATACCTTACGTCTGTGATGTACAAGATGAGGATGCTGGCCATTCACGAAGACGAGATTAAGATGGATGCACCGCCTGTAACGATTGCAAAACTCAAGACATAGGAAATGATACTGTTCAGGTACGATAAGCTGTTTAAATTGAGGGTGCTGCACGGGTACTACACTTCCCTTATATCCAAAGACCTCGATTTTAGGCCAACTGCATCATGCGAACAGAAACTGAACGGGAGCGGACTGAAGTTCAGAAAAGATAAGAGCGGATTCACTGTTTTTGCCGGCGTGGAAGAAGATGGCCCCCTTACAAAGTCCCTTTCCGGCCTGAACAAGCTTACTTTCGGGATCTACCTGGGAAACCCCTCCTTCATGAATTTCTCCGACCTGCCCCTCGAACAACAGACCGGCCATGTTTTCTATTTCAATAATAAAACAGTCAATAAGCAGGAGGTCTTTTCAACAGGTGAAGAATCGCTGCTTCTCCAAAAAGGGACTTATGTGGCTAAGGATGAACTGGTAAGGCTTGAAAAAGACAGTTATAAATACATCCATTCGGGTTCGGGCACAGAAAAAACTGCTCGTCTTATATTCAGTGAAACCGGTCTTGTGGTAAGGGAAAAAGAAGTGGATAAGATCGATGGGGTCTTTGAGTTTGAATTTATCCTTAAAGGACTGAAACCCGGCAAATACCACTTTGAGATCGACAGTGCCGAACTGGATAGTTTCTACCATCCGGGCGACCTGAAAACTTCCGGGCTGTTCGGGATACTCGAGATCTTTGCGTCGGTGCCGAACGACAATAAATTCTTCAACTCATCAGGCGACATCCTGTTCAAGGAATACACCCTTGCTTTCAACAACAGGAAGACCACATGGAAGTATCACATAATAAACAAGAACGGGGCAACCCTGGCCGATCCCATAATCAGGGAACTATCCAATCCGTGGAATTTCACTGAAGTTGACGACGGGCTTTTCAGCTCGGATTCAGTTATGCCCCTGCAGGAGGAGCCCATTAAGGGGATCGAATTCCTGGCCGACAAGAACGACAGCGGCTCGGTGCTGGTGCAAAACCTGCCGAATCCGGCCGTAGAACTTATAAAACCTGATACGAACGATATATCAAAGATATACTCCGACATTAATGTTTATATATAATTTAAAACCATTCAATTATGGCAAAGACGTATAAAACACCAGGGGTTTACATCGAAGAGATCTCCCTGTTACCCCCCTCTATCGCAGCAGTGGAAACAGCTATCCCTGCTTTCATCGGCTATACCGAAAAAGCCGAGAAGGATAACGAGGATTTGACAAACGTACCCACAAAGATCAAATCTTTGCTGGAGTACCAACAGTATTTTGGCGGGGCAGAACCGGAAACGGGCATAGCCGTCAATCTTAACGATGAATACGATTCATCGGAAAACCTTATATCAAGGAAAATACAGGTGCCGGCACCTTCAACTACCTCCAATTTTCTGATGTATTACAGCCTGCAAATGTTCTTTGCAAACGGTGGCGGGCAGTGCTACATCATATCTGTGGGCAGTTATTCGGATGCCATCAGCAAGACCGACCTTGGCGCCAACGGTGGCCTGAGCCACCTTGAGAAGGAGGATGAGCCCACGCTCATTGTTTTCCCAGATGCCACAGCCATCACAACGGCAGCAAATTTCTACGGCCTCTTCGAAGATGCACTGAAACAGTGCACCAAGCTGCAGGACCGCTTTACGCTGATTGATACATTCAGCGAGGCCGCCGGTTTTGACGATGGCCTGCGGAACAACATCAGCCTTGGAACTGATTACCTGAAGTACGGAGCGGCTTACTATCCGTATCTAAAGACTACGCTTCCCTACGTCTATGAAGAAGATGACGTTACTATCACTCACACGGTAACCAACCCGCCTGCTTCCTATACCGATTATAATGGCCAGAGCGTTGCCGATGTGGCTGACAATACCGAGTTGTACAACCAGATCAAGCTGGAGCTCGAAAAGCTTACCGTTACGCTTCCGCCGTCAAGTGCAATCGCAGGGATCATAGCCCGCGTCGATTCCAACCGTGGCGTATGGAAAGCCCCGGCCAATGTCGGCGTAATGGAAGTGATAGGACCGAACAAGAAGGTCAGCAGCCAGGATCAGGAATCCTTGAACGTGCATACCTCGGGCAAATCCATTAACGTGATCCGTTCCTTCGCAGGAAAAGGCACGCTGGTATGGGGTTCGCGTACACTTGCCGGTAACGACAACGAATGGCGCTATGTGCCTGTCAGGAGGTTTTTCAATTTTGCCGAGGAATCGATCAAGAAAGGCACACAGTGGGTTGTATTCGAGCCTAATGATGCCAACACCTGGGTCAGGGTGAAGGCCATGATCGAGAACTTCCTGATCAAGCAGTGGCGTGCGGGTGCGCTGGCCGGTGCAAAACCTGAAGATGCTTTCTTCGTGAAGGTTGGGCTTGGCGAAACAATGACTTCGCTCGATATACTCGAAGGCAGGATGAACATCGAAATAGGAATGGCCGTGGTAAGGCCTGCTGAGTTCATCATCCTCAAGTTCTCACATAAATTGCAGCAAAGCTGATGATCACTTAATCAATTCATTGAAAGTAAATAACTTAAAATAACAGAAAAATGGCAGAATATCCATTACCAAAGTTTCATTTCCAGGTCGACTGGGGTGGTACAAAACTTGGTTTTTCAGAAGTTTCCGGACTGAACGTGGAAACGCAGGTCATTGAATACCGTGATGGCAGTATGCCGGAATACAGCAAAGTGAAGATGCCCGGCATGCAGAAATTCGGGAATCTGACCCTTAAGAGGGGAATGTTCCAGAGTGACAACGAGTTCTACGACTGGTGGAATACGGTGAAACAGACCAAGATCGAAAGGCGCGACATCACCATAAGCCTTCTTAACGAGGAGCATGAGCCCGTCATGACCTGGAAGGTCAAAAATGCCTGGCCCACAAAGGTCCAGAGCACCGACCTCAAGGCCGACGGAAACGATGTGGCCATTGAAACACTCGAACTGGCCCATGAAGGCCTGACCATGGAAATGGCATAATAAATCATTAACCTGGGAATTATGGGTTTCGAATATCCTCCGGTCGGGTTTCATTTTTCAGTGGTGTTTGAATTGTTCCCGCAGCTTCCTAACGATTTCAGGTTCCAGTCGGTCGAAGGGCTGACAGTGGACGTTGAAACCGAAGATTTTAAGGAGGGCGGCGAGAACCGGTTCGTACACAAGCTGCCCAAAAGGACTAAATACCACGATATAGTGCTCAAGCGGGGCATGTTCCTTGGCTCGGGGATTGTTTTATGGTGCAGGAATGCGATAGAAAGCTTCAACTTCCAGCCTACCAACGTGATCATAACCCTGCTGAACGAAGACCATGCGCCGCTGGCTGCCTGGTATGTTGTAAACGCATTTCCGATATCCTGGTCAGTCTCGGATTTAAATGCTGAACAGAATAAGCTGGTCATCGAATCCATCAAGCTCAGGTATAATTATTTCAAAACATTAAGGGTGTAACGCTATGCCAATAGAGATAAGGGAACTGATAATACGGTCGACCATCAGCGATGAGGCCGGGGAAAGCCCCGGTGAACAAGCCCCTGTAGTAAACAAGCGGGAGATCATCGAAGATTGTGTTGACCAGGTGCTGGAAATACTGAAAAGAAAAGAGGAACGATGATATGGACCTGATAACAGGACTTGAGGGACAGCTTACCAAGCTTAAGATCAGTGTTTGCGAGGATACCGAGCCGTATGCCCCGCGATCGGGGGAAGATTTTGAATATGAGGCTTTGATCAACCCTGAAAAGATCCACAGGGAGTTCAAGGCTGTTTATGATGAATCGCAGGGCGAAGGCACCACGGGCACCGATCCGAGGTTCCGAATGCAGCTTCCCCAGAAGCTCAACATCGACCTGCTGTTCGACGGTACAGGTGTTGTTGCCAACGACAAGTTTCCCGGTTCGAACCTGCTCGGGCTGAGCCAGCCCGAGACCGTGGCCGACCAGGTGGCAAAGTTCAAGAGCATTGTCTTTGAATACGACGGCACCAAGCACTCACCGAACTTGCTGCAGGTCCAGTGGGGCGACTTCCTCTTTAAAGGACGGCTGAAGGACCTGACCCTCAAATACACGCTTTTCAACCCTGACGGAACCCCTTTGCGCGCAACGGCAACCTGTAAGTTCGTTGAGTCGATAGATGATGCCCTCAGGGCGGCCAAAGAAAAAGCGGAATCACCTGACCTTACCCACATAAGACCGGTGAAGGAAGGGGAAAGCCTGCCGCTGATGGCACACAGGATCTATCTCGATCCATCCTATTATGTTGAGGTGGCCAGGGCAAACAGGCTGAAGAGTGTAAGATCGCTTGAGACAGGTATGCAGATCCATTTTCCACCGGTAAAGAAGAAAGATAAATGAGCGAAGAAAGGACCATACCAACTCCCGCAAGGGCTGACATTGTGACCTTTACTATACTGGTCGATGGAACTGCATTGCCCAGTGAGATCAGTTTTCTCGGGATCCACATCATCAAAGAGGTCAACAGGATCCCTTATGCCAGAGTGATTGTGAGGGATGGGGATGCTGCCGCTGAGGATTTCCCGGTGAGCAACGAGGATTACTTCGTTCCCGGTAATGAGATCGAGATCAAGCTTGGGTACCGTTCTGATGAAAAAACGGTTTTCAAGGGAATTATCGTAAGGCATAATATCAGTGTAAAACGGAACAGGCCACCACGGCTCGAGATCGAATGCAAGGATAAAGCATTCAGGACTACCCTAAACAGAAAGAACAAGTACTTCCATGAAATGAAAGACAGTGATGTTTTTGATGAGATAATGGGTGATTACGAGCTGGAAAAGGACCTGGAAGCAACGTCCTATACCCATCCCAAACTGGTTCAGTATAATGTAACCGATTGGGATTTCATTGTCACCCGGGCTGAGGCTGCCGGTCAAGTTGTCCTTGCTGACGACGGTAAGATCACCACAAAAGCCCCGGCTACTTCTGATGACCCGGTGCTTTCACTGACATACGGGGCCAATATACTTGAACTTGAAGCCGACATGGATGCCGAAAGGCAGCATGCCGAACTACGGTCCTTTTCATGGAGCCCGGCCAACCAGGAGCTGAGCGAAGGCGAAGCTGGTGACCCGGGCATTGATGAGCCCGGTGATCTCCCGGGTGAGGACCTCTCTGAAGTCGGCACCTCCGATGCAATCAACTACAGCCATGCCGGGGAAAGGCCGGAAGAAGAGCTTATTGCGTGGTCAGAGTCGGGGATGCTCCGCAACAGGCTTTCCAAGATAATCGGCAGGGTTGCCTTCCAGGGATTCGCCGATGTGAGGATAGGCAGCGTGATAGAGATGAACGGTTTAGGTGAGCGGTTCAATGGAAAATACTATGTTGCCTCAGTTGTTCACGAGGTGTCGGCAGGGAACTGGATCACGAATGTCCAGTTCGGGCTTTCCGATAAATGGTTCTCGGAATCGGTGAAGTCGGCCCCGCCAAAAGCCTCCGGACTGATACCCCCGGTAAACGGGTTGCATGTGGGAATAGCCACAGCGCTCCAGGATGACCCTGACGGCGAATACAGGGTGAAGGTGAAGGTACCGGTGATCGACAGTGAAGATGAGGGCATATGGGCAAGGATCGCAACGCTCGATGCGGGCGACAGCCGCGGCACTTTTTTCCGTCCCGAAATAGGCGATGAGGTGATCGTGGGTTTCCTGAACGACGACCCGAGGGATGCCGTGATACTCGGAATGGTGCACAGCAGCGCCAAACCGGCGCCACTTGAGCCATCCGATGACAATCATGAAAAAGGCTATGTGAGCAGGGGGGAAATGAAACTGATCTTCAATGATGAGGATAACATCATCACGGTTGAAACCCCTAATGGAAATAAGGTTGAACTGTCTGAATCGGAAGGGGGGATCCTTATTGAAGACGAAAACGGGAACAAGATCGAGATGACCAGTTCGGGGATCGCCATGGATTCACCAGGTGATCTTGAACTGAAGGCAACAGGGGATGTAAATATTGAAGGCACCAATGTGAATATCAAGGCCAATGCCAATTTCAAGGCCGAAGGGTCGGCCGGCTCGGAGGTGTCTTCATCGGCGATAATGACAGTTAAAGGAAGTTTGGTACAGATAAACTAAGAAAGATATGCCACCAGCAGCAAGAGCAGGAGATATGCATGTTTGCCCGATGGTTACGGGAACGGTACCCCATGTGGGCGGTCCGGTAATGCCACCGGGCGAGCCAACGGTGCTGATTGCGGGTATGCCCGCGGCGAGGGTGGGGGATATGGCCACCTGCACCGGCCCGCCCGATACCATTGTGGTCGGTTCGGGAACAGTGTTTATCGGCGGGATGCCGGCAGCAAGGCTGGGCGACCAGACAGCCCACGGCGGCTCCATTCTGATGGGCGAACCAACAGTATTGATAGGATAGGTTACTTATGAGCAACGAAAAAGAATATAATAAGTCATTCCTTGGCACCGGCTGGGATTTTCCTCCCCGGTTCAGGAAATCCACAGGCAGCGTGGCTATGACCTCCGACCAGGAAGACATCGAGAAGAGCCTGGAGATACTCCTTTCGACAAGGCTCGGGGAGAGGATCATGCGGCCCGGTTACGGGTGCGACCTGACCCATATGATCTTCGAGCCTTTGTCGGCATCAGTGAAAGCCTACATAAAAAACCTGGTCGAAAACGCCATACTGATGCACGAACCCAGGATAGTATTGAAGAAAGTGGAGCTTGAAAGCGACAAGGACCAGCTTGGCCTTGTGAATATCCTGGTGGAATATGTGATATCGGCAACCAATTCAAGGAAAAATTATGTCTATCCCTTCTACCTTGAAGAAGGGTCTGAAATTAAGAAATGAGTGACGGAGAAAACATAAAAAACCCTCTCAAGAGAGACGGCACAAGCCGGCCCGACAGGTTCCCGGCAGCCCTTGATCCCGCTTCAGTACTCGTTGACGGAAAGACTGAAAAGGACCTTGTTGAATTCACACACTCATTTGCTGCCCTTGTGAAATATTACGGGCCTGATAACATTGAAGACGGCGACTGGCAGCTCTTTTTCTCTAAACTGAAAGACCTGCTCGACGGGAAAAAAACCATCGAGAAAGGATACCTGGATCCCCACCTCGGGCTGTTCAGGTCTTTTCTGCACCTTTTCAGGCTGCATCAGCAGGAAATCAATAAAATACCAAAAAGACACCTTGATTTCTTCTTTAAAAAGGTACTTCAGTTTGCCAGGCAGGAAGCAGTGCCTGATTCAGCACACCTGACCTTCGAACTGGCAAAAAACACCAGGCCCACCCTGGTGTCGAAGGGCACACAACTGAAAGCTGGTAAAGATGACACGGGAGTGGAGCTGATCTATGAACTGGATGAGGATATAATTGTCAATAAGGCGAAAGTTTCCAAACTTATGTCGCTTTATGTTGATGATGGCAACAACTCAACGGTCCATAAGGGCGACGTTGTGAACTCCCCCGACGGTAAAGGTGAGGAGGACCTCGATGAGAGCGATCCTTCCTGGCCTGCTTTCGGAAGTGATGCCTTTGAAAAGGCCGACATCGGCTTTGCCCTGGCTTCACCTGTACTGTGGTTAAAAGAAGGGGAGAGGAACATCAGGATATCCATTGAGCTATTGCCTGACAGTGGCACAACCATCCCTTCATCAGTGCTTGAAAATGCCTTCCGGGTTTACCTCAGCGGTGAAAAAGACTGGCTCGGGCCTTATTCGGTAACACCTTCCTATTCCGTTTCGGGAGGAAAGGCAACCCTCAGCTTTTCCCTCGACCTGAATGGCTCTGAAGATCCTGTTTCTTTTTACGATCCTGAGATCTACACCGACAATATCGGAACAGTTTATCCAGTAATGAAGCTATTGCTCAATAAGGATGCCGAAAAGTACATCTATGAGTACCTCAGGTCATCCGTAATACAAAGTGCAAAGATCAAGGCGACAGTCACAGGGATAGGCGACCTGACCGTGGAGAATGACCAGGGGACTGTTGATGCCTCCAAACCATTCATGCCCTTTGGTTCGCGCCCGTTGAAAGGGTCATCTTTCCTGGTGGGATCTGAAGAGGCATTTTCGAAGAAGCTGGATGATTTTACCCTCCACGCTGAATGGCAGGATGTCCCGTCCGGTGACATGAAGGACTACTATGGTTCCTTCTACACCGGCGACGATGATAAATGGATGAACTATTCCCTGGGCTCCAATGCCTTTAAAGCGAAAATGTATTTCAGGAAAAAGGGCAGCACCATCGATGATAAGACGGTGGACCTGTTCAATACCACCAACAATACATGGTCCACATCCTGGTCGATGGTCGACAACAGCCTTTTTGCTTTTGTGCTTCCGGTCTACCAGTTGCAGCAGACTTATTATTACAGCCAGCACTACCTTTTCAGCAATTCTTTTACCAACAAGCTGACAATGTACACCGGCCAGGGTATCATGCAGAATGCACTTGCCTGGGTTGTAGCGCCTGCAGCCGATCAGAAACTTAAATCGGGCTATGTAAGGTTCGAGCTGCTTCACGATTTCCTGCATAAAGACTATACGGAAAAATACACTAAAGCAGTGGCCCAGTTCCAGAACTGGGGCAGCGATGAGCTTAAACTTCCGAAGGAGCCGTATACCCCTCTTATAAAGAACATTTCACTCGATTATGAAGCAACCTCTGAGTTTGACTTCTCCCTTGCCAGTAAGCAGGATTACATCTCGAAGGAGCTGGAACTGCACCATCTCGGTGCCTTCGGAAGCCGTGAAGTGCACGGGTATCTCTCAAGCAACCTTCCAGATACGGTGATTGCCCCGCTGACACTGTTGCCGGACCATTCGAATGCAGGTGAGCTTTATATTGGTATTGAAGATATTGAAACCGACCAGTCGCTGAACCTGCTTGTACAGGTTGCCGAAGGCAGCGCCGACCCTTTGGCTGATACAGAGCAGGTAACATGGAGTGTATTGACCGACGAGCACTGGCTGCCGCTGGATGACGACCACCTGTTGGCCGATAATACCAACGGCTTTCTTGAAAGCGGCATAGTGAAGATCATGATGCCGGATAAAGCTTCGCTGTCGTCCGACTGGCTCCCTGACGGTTATCTGTGGTTGAGGGCATCGATCAAAAACAACACGGATGCTGTTTGCAAGCTCACAGGCATCCATTCCCAGGCCGGCAGGGCAACCTTCAAAGACCAGGGTAATGACCCGGCCCACCTTAAGGAACCCCTGGAAGCAGAAACTATCAGCAAGTTTGTGAAGGCAATTGCCGGAATAAAAAAAGTGGTCCAGCCCTATGCTTCATTTGGCGGTGAAGTGAAGGAAACTGATAAGGATTATTATGTGAGGGTGAGCGAGAGGTTGAGGCACAAGTCGAGGGCCGTAACTATATTTGACTATGAGAGGATGATCCTCGAGAAATTCCCGAATATCTACAAAGTCAAATGCCTTAATCATACCTCCCCGGCATCTGAAATGGCCCCGGGCAATGTCACTTTAGTGATCGTGCCCGACCTTACAAACCAGAATGCTGTGAATAAGCTGGAACCCAGGGTGAGCAAAGCTGTTCTTGAAAACGTAAAGAGCTATGTGGAAGAGTTCTCCACGGAAATGGCCGAAATACATACCCGGAACCCTGATTATGAAAAAATACGTCTCGATTTCAAGGTAAGATTCGGGAAGAGCTATGAGTTTGGTTATTATAAGAACCAATTGAATGAAGATATTATCGGTTACCTGTCGCCCTGGGCAACGGGTGCATCCACCGAGATCTCCTTTGGCGGCAAGATCCATAAATCGGTATTGCTGAAATTCATTGAAGAACGCGAATATGTTGACTTCGTCACCGATTTCAGGATGTTCCACCTCCGGGGTGGGGCGGATGATACCGTAGACGTTGACGAGGCAATCGCAGGCTCGGGTGATGCCATACTGGTCTCACACGATCTGCATATTATAAATAACTACCAGGAAAGCTGATCATGGAAAATAGTCTGACCATAAAGAAAGTAGACAAAAAGGCCGAATCGCCGCTCAACTATCATTACCTGCGGGAGCTTGGCCTGAGGCATATAGAGGAACTTTCGGGTAAGATCTGGACCGACTACAATTCACACGATCCCGGGATCACCATCCATGAGGTGCTCAGCTTTGCCCTCACTGATCTTGCCTACCGGCTGAGCTTTCCTCTTGAAGATATACTTGCAGACGATGAGGACAATGAAGCTGCTATGCACTCGCAGTTTTATACAGCCCTTCAGTTGCTTCCCACAAGGCCTGTTACCATCAATGATTACCGGAAACTTCTGATAGACATCCCGGGAGTTAAGAATGCCTGGCTCGAACCTGCAGGGCCTGAAGTTATCCTTTACCTGAATAAAACCACTGGCAAGCTGGTATTTGATCCGCCTGCTGATGATCCTTACGAAAAGGTTGAGTCTAAAGGGCTCTACAATGTCCTGATCGAATACGATGAAAACCTTCCCACTGAGATGAATGAAAAGGTGAAGGAAATGGTCTGGAAGAGGCTACACATGAACAGGAACCTTTGTGAAGATTTCAAGTCGGTGGATACCGTCCCGGTGCAGGATTTTATTATCTGTGCTGAATTGGAGCTTTCGCCGGAGGCAAATGTTGAAAAGGTGGAAGCACAGGTTTACCATAAGGTCCAGAATTACCTGGCGCCCGGAGTGAAACCACATACCCTGGCCGAAATGCTTTCAATGGGGAAGAAAGTTGAGGAGATTTACAGCGGGCCACTGTACGTTACCAACGACATCCTTTTCACCCATGGGTTCATTGACGACGAAGAGCTCGAGCAATCGTCACTGAAAGAGGAGGCCAGGCTTTCAGATATCATCAGGATAATAATGAATATCGAAGGGGTAAAGGTAGTTAAGGACATCATTCTGAAACCTGATGTGGAAAAACTCCCCGATGACTGGAACAAATGGCACGTGAAGATAAAGAAAGGCCACCAGGCAAATTTGCAGGTTGAAACCAGCCGTATTGTCCATTATAAGGATCTGTTGCCCTTCAAAGCCAATGAGGCAAGGATGCTCGATGAATTGAAGAAGCTCAGGGAAGAGGAGCAGTTACAGGAGAGCAAGACAAAGGTGGAAGACCTTCCAATGGTTTATGGGGAATTCATCGATCCTGGCGAATACCATTCCATTACAGCAGATTTCCCTATGAATTATGGGATAGGCGAGTACGGGCTTCCCGATAAGGCCGGAAAAGAAAGAATTGCAAAGGCCAGGCAGCTTAAAGGATACCTGCTGTTCTACGATCAGCTACTGGCAAACTATTTTGCACACCTAGCCCACCTGAAAGATCTTTTCTCCTACGACGAAACGATCCGTAAAACTTATTTCTCTCAAATTGTAAAGGGAATAAAGGATGGGGGAGAGCTATTTTTTTCCCCCGAAACGCTGGAAGAAGACCTTGAGGATATCAATGAAGACAATGAGACGTTTTATCCAAGGCGGAACAAGTTCCTCGATCACCTTCTTGCAAGGTTCAACGAACGTTTCAATGAGTATGCCCTGCTGATGTACTCCCTTTCGCAGGAAGAAGAGACCAGGGACGACCTGATCTACGATAAGGCGCTCTTCCTGCAGGATTTTCCCGAACTCTCGAGGAACCGTTCAGGAGCATTTGACTATACCAACAAAAACGGGCTATGGGATACTTATAATGTATCTGGCCTGCAGCACAGGGTGGCCCGGCTGATGGGGATCTCGAACTATTCTAGGAGAAATCTTTCAAAGATCACCTACGACATCTATGAAGAAAAGGATGATGACAACATCACGGAATACAGGTTCAGGGTTAAGGATAAGATGGCTGACAAGATCCTTATTAGCAGCAGTACAAGATATTTAGACAAGAACAAGGCAATAGCCGAGATGCGGCATGGAGTGCAACTTGGATTCGAATATGAAAATTACGAGAAGAAAGAGACCAGGGACGGCAGGCACTATTTCAACCTGGTGGATAGTAAGGGTGAGGTAATTGCGAGGCGTATAGAGTATTTTGAGACAGAGGATGAGAGGGATGAGGCTGTACGCTACCTCAGGCGTTTTCTCCTCGACAAATACAGTGGCGAAGGGATGTTTGTGGTTGAGCACCTGCTGCTCAGGCCCCGAGACAAAGGGGAGGGAGTAATGCCGGTTTGTGTGGATGCCGATAAAGAGAACTGTCCCAACAGCGACCCCTATTCATTCAGGATCAGTGTGATATTGCCTGCGTGGGAAAAAAGGTTTGCCGATATGCACTTCAGGCGCTTTTTTGAAAAAACGCTCAGGCTGGAAACACCCGCCCACATACTTCCGCGCATCTGCTGGATCAGTGAAGAGGACATGTCGGAACTGGAGGACAAATACAAAGCCTGGCTCATTGCCCATCAGAAGTACCCGAAAAATATCGCTACGTACAGGAAAGCGCTGAAGGAATTCATCGAGGTGCTCTCCAGTGTAAAGAATGTTTATCCCGAAGGCACTCTGCACGATTGCATCGAAGGGGCCGACGAAAACCCGATAATCCTGGGCAGCACTAACATAGGCAAATCAGGGATCAATATTGAGCCCGAAGCCTGAAAGAAATAATTGTTTGATAATAAAGGTTTGAAGCCATGAAAAATAAATCCTTAAAACTTGCAGAGATCATCAGGGACTACCCTTATTTTGAGGAGAACCAGGTCCTCACCGATGATCAGCTCAATACCGTGGTCGGTTATCTTGATCAGCAAAACCGGCTGACACGGAGGAACCTGCATGGTTACGGCACTGTTTGCGGCCTTGAAGTTGCATTCAGTAACAATATCATCCATATCTCAAAAGGTTGTGGTCTCACAACTGACGGGGATCTCCTGGAACTTTCGAAAAAGACTTCATATAACAGCTTCAGGGAGTTTAAGGATGAGAACGCGAAATACAAGTTCTTTGAAGGGATCACTGTATATGAGTTGTTTTCGGAGGATGACAAGATACCCAAGGATGCCAGGAAACTCAGTACCTTCAAGAAACATACAGAGCAGCGGCTCGAAGACCAGGTCCTGCTGCTCTACCTCGAAAGCTATTATTTCGACCCGGATATCTGCACAGGCGGTGATTGCGACAACAAAGGCCAGAACCAGGTAAACCGGCTGAGGTCCATTCTGGTCCCGAAGGAATATATAGAGAAGAGAGGCGCCGTTTTCTCTCCAGCAAAGAAATATTTCCAGCTCGAGCATGTTTATGTGCAAAGGATGAAGCTGAACGCCGGCTCGATCGATGATTTCGACAAGCTGGCTTCATCATACCTGGGCCTGATCAAGAAAGCAGGGAAACAGTTTTCAGAGGCCCTCTCAGAAGCTTTTAAGCAATTGCAGCCCGCCCTGGTGAAGGATTTTGGAAATATCAACCCGGTGAAAGTGTGGATCCGGAAACTTGAATCGATCATTTCGAAAGCACAATCAGATAAGCTTTTTTCACAGCCTGTATATGATCTGATGACTGACCTTTCACTGGCTTATAATGAGTTTGTCGAATCTGTTTACCACTGGGAGGAAGAGTGCCTGCCTGATATCCAGGAGAGTCCGAAACACCTGCTGATTGGTGATGCAACGGCATCTGTCAACGACAGGGTCGACCCTTACAGGCAGGAATTTGTGGCATCGCCGGCGCTCCGTAAAACCGATGACAAGCACAGCCGGATGGTCTACCTCTTCAACAGGATAGGTAAGCTTATCCTCTCGTTCCAGGGACCTGGGGAGAATGAGCTGAGGATTACACCGTCGAAGATCAACGGCCTGCTGGGTGAAAAAGCGATCCCTTATTACTACAAAGTTTCCGGTTCTTTCCATGAATCATGGGATTATGATAAAAATGTGCGGGGCCGCAGTGATGAAATACTATCGTACCATGCAAGGAACTATTCCGATAATCCTGCCATTATCAATGCCATAGATTATCATTGGGACGGGAACGACATGCTCCGCATTGAGGGGCATATCGGGATGAACTTCAAAACAGCCCTGGAAAAGGTTGAAAAGATGGTAAAGGAAGACAACCTTCCGATCAGGGTTATGCCCCTGCTCATCGAGCATGATCCGAAGAGCGTGTGGATCTTCCCCAAGTATAAATATTATGGGATGGAGATCCTCCACAAGCTTTACCGTGATGAGCTGGTACATAACCTCAACGACCTGAAGAAATTCAGCCTTGATCTCAACGATAAGGTGCAGAAAGCTGATGATGAGGAGCTGCCGCCTGTCGACATTGAATCCAATACCTTGTCGATGAAAGAGTTTTCGCAGCAGCAAACTCAAATGGTAAACCAGAAGGTGGATGAAACCAAAAGCTTTCTCGCTTCTTCAATAGTTGATTTTGATACCGACAGTTTCGAGAACAAGTACAAAGATGTGGTGAACCAGAGTGCGGTATTCAACAAGGGAATAAAGGGCGTGACCTTTTCTTCGGCTTTCACTCCCCTTGACAAGACCGTGAACAGCATCAACTTTTCGAAGTTGAAATGGATCAGAGATCTCGTGAACAAAAGGGAAGATAAAGTGAAGGAGAGAGGCATACTGGAAGAGTTCCTGAAGGAGCATCCCGGTCTGGAACATAAGGGTGGTGTGCCTGTAGGAGGCACTTTCATTATGGTGTTTTCATCGTCCAATAAGAAGGTTGTTGCCGATTTCTGCCTGCCGTATATGTATTATGACGAACCCGTTCAGGAGGTTCCCGAAGGTTCGGACGTTTCGGACGACAACCTTGTGTTCGAGTGGAAATTCAACAACAAGCTTATGGTTTACATCAATCAGAACTACCAGTTAAAAGGCCAGATACTTGAACTTGACAATAAGGTCAACCAGTTCCAGCTCGACCTGAATGCCCAGTCGACCAACCTGTCGTCGTACCAGGGCAGCATAAATACCCTGATCCAGACTCTGCCAACATATACATGGGCCGGCGGACTTTCGGGTTTACCCGGTGATATCCAGTTTGATGATGCCTCTATTGCCAGAAATGCCGAGGTGATGAAGGAAATGGAAGGGTACAGGGATTACCTGGTGAACAGGAAAAATGCAGGTAAGGCTACGGAAGCAGAAGTGGCCATGATAGACGATATGGAAGAAGTGATGGCCGGGGTTATCGAAGATACGCTGGAGAAAACAGCCGGAAAAGAAGGCGACCTGAAGGTTGGCGGCGGCGAAGCAAAAGTTATGGAGATGGCTGTCAATGCCTTCAATAAAATAGGCAAGGATTCAGCCAAAAACCGGATCATGAACAAGGTGAACAACCTTAAAGGACAGGCAGAAAATAAAGCAAACCTGGTCAATACATTGAACCTCTTCAACATGTAATATGGATGCCGGGGATCGGAGACATATCATCCAGAAGCAGGTGCTGGAGTTCCGGTGGGCTGAAGCCGGAAAAGGCCGGACAGCCCTTGACGAACTGAACGAAAAGTTTGAAAATGAGATAAAGCCGGGGATTGAGAGGGTTTTTGAAAAGCTTGACCGTGCAGGACAGGTCATCAGGCTTGACAAGGTTGAGCTGGATATCGGAACTATTACCCGGGACCAGTATGAACAGGGACTTGGTGAACTTATTTC
>CAZXWD010000073.1:0-14965 GCA_964644135.1 uncultured Bacteroidales bacterium
CCAAAAAGGATCAACGCAGTTAATCCTCAGCTTGCTTTATTCAGAAACATATCTTACATTTATGGATGTTTTGCCATCATTAATTAACCAATTAAAAAATACATTCATGAACCACAAGGGAATTTGTTTTTTTGCCGTCCTGGTAATGGCTGTCAACTTTTTTGCCGCAGCACAGGATAAAACCTCAGAAAACGCTGATGATATCAGCCGGTACATTGTCGGGCCCTGGGAAATGACGCCCAATGAATTTATTTTATCAGGGTCTATTGAATTCAGGAGCGATGGCACCTATGAAATGCATCAGGATAGGAGCGACGGTGGCGTGACCACGAAAGGGGAGTACCGTATCGATGGATCAACCGACCCAGCGAGGATTGATCTTTGCCTTGAAAAATGTGACGCACCGGGCTCAGAGTGGACCACCCGCTTCTGCATTGTGAGGATGCTGGAAGGGGATAAGCTGGAAATCCAGAGCTCCCCCGACGGAAATTACCCAACCGACTTTTCGGAAGAAAAAGATGATGTGCATAGCATGGTGATGGCAAGGAAAGGATGATACCCCCGAAAGATTGCACGATGTAGCGATTGCACGATGTAACGATATTCGAAGTATTCAAAAAACAAGATCCATTAGATCGACAATCCCTCAATCGAGCAATCTGCAAAATCGCACAATTCTTTCGTATATTTATCCTGCTTATTCCTTCCAGATCCTTAAATAATACTAAAAAATATCCCCGTAAATCTAAATTTAATATTTAAATATGCAGAAATAAATTTGGTGATGATACAAAGGTAGTTACAAACCAGAATTGGAACATTTTCCTGCTGTCGCCATCCTGGGGCCCAGGCAGATCGGCAAGACAACTCTTGCAAGGTCCCTGATTCCAGGAGTCGATAAGGAAGTCTTGTATCTTGATCTCGAACTTCCCGCAGATGCGAGCAGACTGGCCAATCCCCAGGTCTTCCTTCAAAATAACCAGGACAGGTGTGTGATAATCGATGAAATACAACGCCTGCCTGATCTATTCAATTCTTTCATTCCGATATTTCGATCCTGCCGATGTGAAGTGACCTCATTATCAGATTGCACAACGTATATGATCGAACGAAGGTAATTTTCGATAGTAAAAATTACATTCCTTCGAATATCCCTCAATCGCTCAATCTCCTACATCGTTCAATAAAAATCTCCAGTAATTATCCGGTGTGACAAGCTGAAATTTGCTGTCAGGATAGGTTGCTGCAAATTCCTTCGGCATGGCTGCTTTTGCAGCCGGATTCAATTTGCATTCAAAAGCATACAGTTTGCCGCCGGATTCTTCAATATAATCAATCTCCTTCCCCTGGTGGGTGCGCCAGAAATAGCGGTTTGGACTTTTACCGGCAGACTGCAGGTATTTTAACCTTTCTACGATAAAATAATTTTCCCATAGACAACCCGAATCGGTACGCAGATCTGCCGGATTAAAATTGTTTATCAGACTGTTGCGGATACCAATATCATAGAAGTATATTTTTATTTTCCGGGTAAGCTCATTACGCAGGTTCCTGCTGAAAGAATAGAGCCGGAAGATAACAAAGGCTTTCTCCAGGATATCAAGGTATCGTTCAACTGTGGAACGGTTAATCTGTAAGGCGGTTGACAACTCATTCACTGAAACCTCGGATCCGACCTGCAAGGCAATCATCTGCAGGAGTTTTACAAGAAACTGGGGCTTCTTTATCAGCTCAAACTCGAAAATATCCTTATACAGGTATTTTCCGGTCAGGTTATCCAATAATAAAATAGCTTCACTTTCCGATTTGTCAATAATTTCCGGATAAAGACCAAATCGGATAAAGCTTCTCCATCTTCCGGACAGCTCATGTACTGGATACACCTGCTGCAACTCCCGGTATGAAAATGGATACAGGATGAACTCAATCGCTCTGCCCGTCAACGGTTCATTGATCTTGTTCGATAGCTCGAAGCTGCTTGAACCGGTGGCAATGATCTGAACCTCAGGCAGATTATCATGTAAGATCTTCAGGATCAACCCAATGTTTTCAATGCGCTGGGCTTCATCCAGAACCAATAGCTTTACCTTTCCAATCACCTCCTTTAACCTTTCAGGATCAGTGGATTGAAGTGATTGCTGAACGGAATAGGTTTCACAGTTCATATATAGCGATTCAGAAGGAAAATGGTCGAGGATCTCCCTGACAAGCGTTGTTTTACCTACCTGCCGCGCCCCATAGATGATCAGTACTTTTTTCCTGAACATCCATTTTTCAACGGAGCTCTGAAGTGTACGTGCAATGATTTCCATAGATAATGATGTTTAACCATCAAAATTAATATAAAAAATGATGTTTGACTATAGAAATTTGCAATATTTTAGATGTCTTGAAATATACTATCATGGAGATATCTACCTGGTAAGGCTGCAGGCGGGAGAAGCGGCGGCGACGGGGAAGCTGATCAAGATCAATTAGACAATTGTCCATTCTGCATTGTCAGTTTTCGAATCAATGCCCTATTTTATATGATATCAACAATCGACAATTTCAAGCCCCTCCCCCGGCCCCTCCCCACTCTGGGAGGGGAGAACAAAATACTTAGATAATTACTTGAATATCAACGATACATGATCCATGCGTCCACGATCCATGCGTCCATCGTCCATGAAATAATCCACGGCATCCGGGTTCTATTCCTTTCGGTGCTGGGTTCTGTGTGTAAGGTACTGGGAAATCGACAATCGACAATCGAAAATTTATACCCCCCTCTTTGCTCCGACGCAGGAGGAGGAGAGAGGGGGGACAGGGGGGTGAGTTGGATTGCGCGATATTCGAAGTGTCAGGAGATTCCTGTGTTTACCTCCCAACTTCTCTTTTCAATGCTTCTATCTCATCCTTTAACTTCTCAATGAGTTCTTGCTGCTCCTGTACTGCCTTTACCAGCGGCACCACAAATTCAGCATAACGCAGCCCATAAGTATCACCATCGTTTTTAGGTGCATCCACTCCGCTGAATTCAAAATTTACCGATTTAGCTGCCTTTTCTACATCCTGGGCAATGAACCCACTGAACGATTTGCGCTCTTTCCCCGACCTGGCAAGTACTTCCTCTTTGTCCCGGTAATCAACACCGAGAAAATCATTGAGCGCATGGATGTCTATGTTGTAACTCACCGGTTCAAGCAACATGATGAACTCAAGCCCGGGTATATCCGACCGTACATTCTTTTTGAAACGCTTATCGGAAAGGTTGGTCCAGTTGGCATAGCCACCAATACTGGTCACGCCCGCATCCCCAATACGCACCTGGCTGGTGGCAGTGACTAAAGCTGCATCTCCGATTGCAACTGAATTGCTGAAAGATGTATCACTGGTATTCGCATAGGCACCAATGAACGTATTATAATATCCTGACTTATTTCCTGTACCTGCCTCAATCCCCAGTGCCGTGTTCCTTATGCCGGCGGTATTTCCAAACAGTGCCTGGTAACCTACTGCTGTATTGTACGATACAAAGTTTGAAGCCAGGGCATCAGAACCAACGGCTGTGTTGTACAAGCCACCCTGATTGAAATGCAACGCTTTGTTGCCCAGCGAGGTATTGTACGAACCGCTGATGTTGTATGCCATTGAACTGACCCCTACAACTGTGTTGTATTCGCCATCCTCGTTATTCAACAACGCAAGCGCCCCAATGGCAGTCAGGTGATGACCGGTGGTGGTACTATAGGCTGCCTGGTCGCCCAACGCAGTATTCAAGTATCCCCTGGTATTCGCAAACAGTGCTTTGGACCCAATGGCTGTATTTTGAGTGCCTTCCTGGGCAGTTGCCCCGATACCGTTATTGTAAAGGGCTGAATCGCCAACAGCCACCAGGTTGGAGATGGTTTTGTTTTCGGCCAGCGCTACCGAACCAATGGCAACATTACACCGGCCGGTTGTGTTTTCGCTCAGTGATGCAAATCCCACCGCCACATTGTCGTCTCCGGAATTATTTCCCAGCAGGGCATTGGCCCCTACCGCGGTATTATTGTGTGAAGCACCATTGGCCCACAACGCCTGGCAGCCATAAGCTGTGTTGAAAATGCCGGCAGTGTTGACGATCATTGCAGAGTATCCCATGGCCGTATTTCCAACGCCTCCATCATTCGACGACAATGTTCCATATCCAACCGCTGTGTTCAATGAACCTGTTGAGTTACTTGCCAAAGCGCTCATGCCTAAAGCTGTCAACCCTTCCCCACTTGTGTTCAGGGATGCTGCCTTGCTCCCGATGGCCACATTCCCGGGTTTCTGGTTGTTCATCAATGCTGAATCACCAATGGCTACAATGTCGCTCAGCCCGGAACCCTGGGATGCCGCCCTGGTCCCCACTACTACATTTGATATGCCCCCCAGGTTGTTTTCAAGAGCCCACGAACCGATGGCAATACTATTCGTGCTGGTGGTATCGCTGTACATGGAAGCATAACCCAGGGCCACATTGTAATTCCCATATTTGTTGCCGTACATTGAATTTTGGCCAACGGCAGTGTTCCTGGCCCCGGTGTAATTCAACCAGAGTGAATTCGCCCCTACCGCTGTGTTTTCATAACCGCTTGCATTATATGCCATCGAAAACCATCCTACAGCAGTATTCTGATCACCGGTGGAGGGAAATGACAGAGCTGATGCCCCGACCGCAACATTGTAGCTGCCCGTTGTATTGCCCAGCATACTGCTGGCCCCGAGGGCTACATTGCTGGAGCCCGACAGATTTTCATACAGGGAAAACCGCCCTATGGCCATGTTGCCACTGCCGTCGATATTATTTCCTAAAGCATACCCGCCAAGCGCAATGTTTTCATATCCCAGGTTATTGTTGAGCAGGCTTTTCTCGCCAATGGCAATATTGTAATATCCATTGTTATTGACCAGCGTGGAATCACCGATGGCAATGATGTCCTGCAGCTGGAAGGCATTCCGTCCGGCATCCCTTCCAATCAATAGAGTACCCTTCATGGGTTCGATCCGGATCGAATCAATCTGGAAGCTGGGTTCGGTGTAGCTCCCATTGTAAATAACTATCAGGTCGTCATCTGGTTGAACCCCATTACCGGTAGTGATTTTTGTGTCGAAATCAAAATCAGCGATCATTTCTGAAAACTCGCTGGTCAGATATTGCCAGTTATTATGTTCGTAGTATAAAAAGCTTCCAACATCAGTTGCATAGATCAACAGGCCCTGAGCAGGATTTTGGATGGCATAGGCCTGGGAAACCGTCATTCGCGGCACCAGAAATCCCAGGTTGGTGGATTTGACATCCAGGATTGCGGAAGGATCCGGGGCCGATTGATCATTATTGATCCCCACTCCCTGGGGGAATCCTGATAAGGTAAAAAGCAGCACAAGAATTGCGAGTAGTAGTCCGGATTTTTTCATAGTAATTCAAATTTGAAACTAATTTACCGGCACCCGGATTAACGGGCTTGTGGTATTATTGCAAACATTTGTGCTATTTATGCAAAGTGGCCTCTACCGGTTAAATAAAGGCTTTCGACCTTTTAAAGTTGATGGGTTTGGATGATCAAAAGTGTGGATTACTCTTTCCTTGATTCAGAGGGAGACATCCCATACTCCTCCTTGAACACCCTGCTGAACCACGCCGGATCATTGAATCCCACCTGGTAGGCAATCTCGGAAACTGAATGGCCGGTATTTTCCAGCAACTGCTTTGCCTTTCTCAGCCGCACCGACCGGATAAACAGGGCTGTCGACTTCCCGGTAATGGCTTTGAGCTTACGATATAGCTGACTTTCACCCAGGTGTATTTCCTGTGCCAGGCTGGAAGCATTGAACATGGATTTATCTATATTGTTCTCTACAACCTGAATGGCATTGACAACAAACTGTTCTTCGGGCGGGAGTGGCTGTTCATGATGATGGCCCACCAATTCCAATTTACTGTATTTTGCCTGCAACTGCTTCCGGAGCTTCAGCAACTGCCGGATGCGGACCATCAGCTCCTTTTTGTTAAATGGTTTGGTTAGATATGCATCTGCCCCATGTTCATAGCCGGAAATGCGGTCGACATCAGTGGCTTTCGCAGTGAGCATGATCACTGGGATATGGTCGGTACGCTCATCCGTCTTGAGGATGTTGCATACTTCAAAACCATTCTTGCCTGGCATCATGACGTCGGTGATGACAAGGTCGGGGATGCGCTCCGTAGCCATTTCGATGGCTTTTTCACCGTCAGCAGCCCATTTGACTTTATAGTTCGGCCGGATGGTATCCAGGATATATCCTGCCACATCACGGTTATCCTCAGCGACCAAAATCCAGGCGCTTTCATCATCATCCGCAGTTGTCCACTCACTGTCATTGATCTCCCGGGGATATTCATCTGTCATCAGAAGCGCTTTGTCAAATGAATGGGTCTGTTCTTTCACGACCGGGGCGTTATTGGTGACCGGAAGCCTGACCTCAAATTCGCTGCCTTTGCCGGGCTCGCTCGTGACCCGGATAGTACCCTTGAATACCTCAACAATCTCCTTCGAAAGGGCGAGGCCAATACCGGTCCCGCTATGGATGGAGCTGTTATCGGATGCCACCTGGTAAAACCGGTCGAATATGCGTTCCCTTTCAGTTTCCGGAATGCCAATGCCGGAATCTCGTACCTTGATGCAGAGCATATTGCCGACATCATCATGACGCACATGAAAGATCACCTTACCATAGCTTCCAGTGAATTTAATGGCATTCGTCAACAGGTTTGAGATCACCTTGGAGAGCTGGTCGGGGTCATAATCCATCATTAGTTCCAGGTTTTCAGCATAAAAGGTCAGTTGTACCTCTTTTGCCTCTGCCATCGACTTGTGACTTTCAACAACATACTGCAACCAGGCAATGATATTGCCCTGGATCGGGTTGGGCTTAAGTTTGCCATCCTCCAGCCTGGCCAGGTCGAGCAACTGGTTGACAAGGTGAAGCAGGCTGTGGCCATTACGCTTGATGGCCTCCAGTTTTTGCCGGAAACTCTCTTTGTCGGGAACCGTCGTATCACCTGCAAGGTCATCCGCCACCCCCATGATCACAGTGATGGGTGTCCTGAATTCATGGGTGATGTTGGCATAGAGCCTTGTTTTCAACTCATCGAGCTCACGCAACCGCTGTGTTTCCCTTCTTGCGAGCTGGCGTTTCAACAGGTACCTGTAAACGATGAGTATTGAAGTGATTGCCACCACCACGTAGAGGATGAAGGCCGTAGTTGAGCGCCACCAGGGCTTAAGTATCCTGATATCCAGGTTAAGCTCCTTTGTGGCCAGGCCTCCTGAAGATTTCAACACCTGTATTCGCAGTTTGTACCTGCCTGGTGATAGATTCGGGTAAAATGTCGATCCCTCCTGTTCCGGTTCCTGCCAGCTCTGATCAACACCCTCCAGCATATGTTTTAACTCGATTCCCCTCTGGTAGAGGTCATGGGCCGAATAATTGAAGGAGAGGTTGTTTTGGCCGGAGTTGAGTACCAGTCTCTTCCCGGGCTCAAAGTCCTGCTCCTCACTATTTACCTCCAAAGCATTCAGGTAGGGTGACGGTATGGTGAAGGATACTTTCATGCTGTCAGGATGAAATATCCCTATGCCGTGGCGGTAACCGATAGCAATGTGGCCATCATTGAGCAGGAGGAGCTTGCCGGGCAGCAAATTGCTTTTGCCCGTCCATGAATCGACCACTGATACCCCGTAGTTTTCATCAAACAGGTGCATCCGGCCGCTTGCCCGGTGTATCTGCAGCAGCCCCACTTCGGTCAGGCACCAGAGGAACCCTGAATTATCGGTCACCAGGTCTGTTATGCTTTTTACCGGCAGCGAATCCGGGCTAAACAGGATCCTTGCTCCTTCATCCGGCTGTTGTGTGTCGATAAACCCTATTCCATTCCCCGCAGTCCCAACCCAGAGTGTATCGTTGCTCAACTGACTGAAGCAGGTAAGGTCAAATGCATTCCCGGGGTTTTCGAAATATCTGACCATGCTGCTTGCGGGGTCATAATATCCGTAATAACCACCTGTCCGCCTGAACCAGACCCTGTTGTAATCATCAATGCAGATTTCTATCAGTAACGGAAGCTCATCATCGGCTTTAAAGAGTTGTTCCAGTTGCCGGACAACCTCTGACTGACCGGTGCTCATGTCAAATCTTTGCAGGCCTGCATTTGCAGATGCAATCCAGACAATGCCTTCACGGTCTCGTTGGATATCATTCAGGGCGGGAAAATTGCTGAAAGTTATCTCAAGTGACTCTATTTTTTGATCGGGATATAGATATTCATAGATCTCATCCTGCGTTAAGAAGAGTATTTTTCCCATATCAATTTGCTGGAAGCCGGAAACAATGTACTCAGAAACATTTTGCTTCGGGAAGGATATTTTCCCGAAACTTCCGCTCTTCCTGTCAAACATATGCAACCCCTCGCCCCTGCCATAACCCAGCAATATCGTACCTGTTCCAGGGAGCTCATACATGGCCCGTGTCAGGTACCAGTGATTCTCGTCCAGGGGGGTGAAAAAATGGTTGGATACGGATTGTTTTCCATGTTGAAGTACAAACGCCCCATTTTCCGATCCCAGCCAGAAGTTCTCCCCATCCACCAGGAAGAGCTCCGGTGCCAGCCGGTGTCCACTGCTGTTCCTGATGGAAAAGTAATTGATGATCTGTCCGGTTTCGATATCAAGCACGCCGAGGCCCTTGAGCGATGAAACCCAGACATCACCGGATGCATGAGGGAAATAGGGAGTGATCCTTTCTTCGGTCCTGAATTTACCATTGGCATATTGGCCGTAGCGTTTTACAAACGCACCTTTTTGGGTGTCGAATACCAGCATATCAAAATTCCAGGTGCCGAGACAAAGTTTTCCATTCGGGCATGGCACCAGCATATTGAACTGGTTGAGCTCCCTAAGGTATTGGGGATCGTCGTAGTAATACCACCGTAGGTTTTCGCTGGCTTTGTCAAATCTTAATAGCCCGGCCAGTGTTGCCAGCCAAAGGATATCTTCATTTTCCGGGTCCTGCTCAATGTCAAATATTTTATTGATGCTCCTTCTTTCAAGGAGGATCCCTTCGGGCAGGTCGCCCCGGAAGGTATAGTTCTTAAAAGTCCCCCCTTCATCTGAAAAACGGCTGAATCCCCTGTCATTACCAATCCAGAGAATACCCTGGCGATCAGTAAAAACAACATTGACAGGTGCTTTGAGTGAATGTTCCCCATCGGGCTCAACAGGATAGTTTGAATAGGTCTTCGTTTCAGGGTCGAAAAGGCTTAGTCCTTCGATCGAGCCGATTATAAGTTTCTTCCTGGTTTTATCCCAAACGAACCCGTTCCGTGGAATGGCATTGGCAGTAAGGGTGTTCTTTTCCGTTTCTTCTTTTTGAAATGTAACAGTGCTGAACCCATCCCACCGGCAAAACCCTTGTGGTGTAGCCATCCAGATAAAACCATCATCATCGATCGTAATTGCTGTTATTACTGAGGAGGGCAGACCATTGGCCTCTGTAATGTGGAGGGTGGAGAAAGATGGAGATTCTGAAGCAGGCTTAACCATTTCCTGGCTATAACTCCAAAGCCACGCGAGCAGGAACACTGAAAGCAGACAAATCCTCATCCTTCCTGTGAAGAGCATATTCACCAACTATAGTTCTTTTCGAAAAAGTAAACCAAAATAGGCAAAATAATAGATTTGTTAAGATTCTGATTCGTCTTTCAGTCCATTGTGAATACCAGATAACTGGTTTGGGAGATTTGCCTGTTCAGTTAGGACTCATAAGCCTTGAGCAGCTTTCTTACTCTCCTGATAAAGAGAGCCGAACCGGAAATGATGACATGGTTACCACTTATGTTCACGATCATCTTCTGGGTGTTGAACACAATTGAATTATATGTAGTAGGTTTAAAAACAAGGTCTCCCTCTTTCATAGAAGGTTTCCTGAATCCTACTTTCTGCACCACAAGATTCAATAATTTATCAATACCCCTCACATCTTCGAAAGTGACCTTCATAGCGCTCCTTGTCCTTAACAGGGTGATAATGACAATAAAGACAGCATCGTATATGATGAGGAAAAGTAAATAGAAAGTATTTTCAATAAACAAAAGAGCGCTCTCTTTCAAGGAATTGCCAGCCAGCAGGCTATTGAGCACTATCATGAATACATTGATCAGGACCATTATAAAGACAGCCATTAAAAATGATTCAACAGGGCCGCGTTTTTCCGGGGGTACTTTTTTCATGGACCTGATCCTTAAATTGGCAGGAAGGCCGGGTTGCTCCCATTTGTCAGGGAGTGGAAATTCTCCGGGGTATATTGAATCTGAGAGGTAGATCGTGAGCTCGCCTGAAATATTCTTAAGTTCTACCTTATCGATCCGGTGAAGAGGTGTATCCGTTAGGCCGCGGATTGCTGAATATGCAGCATCCGACAAACATGTACCTCCGGGCAGCGCCAGTTTCTCAAGTCGTGCGGCTGTATTTACCCCGTCACCGAAAAGGTCCCCGTCCCTGACCACCACGTCACCGATATGTATCCCAACCCTGATTATCAACCGGTTTTCAAAAGACTTGTCCTTGTTATAATCTCTTAATTCATTGTGGACTTGATTGGCAGCCTTGAAGGCGTTGAGGCAGGACGTGAACTCGGAAAAAGTGGCATCTCCCATCCGTTTGATCAGCGAGCCATTGTTCTCCCGGATATGTTTTCCTGTTACTTCATCATGGAACCGGAGAAGCTCCAGGGCATGCTCTTCACTCTTGTTCATAAGACGTGAATAACCGTAAATATCGGTAAACATAATTGCTGAAAGGCGACGGTCAATATTACTCATTACCAGAAGTGTTGATCAAGGATGGGCCTGGTTGCTTCTTTCCTTTTGGTTGAACATCACTGTAAAAGTAATGAATTAAATGGGGATGTTGCGTATGCATCAAACATGAATGATATGGGCTGGCTGGTCGGTGAGTTATAAATGATACTTGTCCAAAATAGCATCGAAATCAAAAAACATGTCACAACCCGGTTTCAAGGCCTGTACCATCTTATGCTCCCGCTCGAGTATCTGCTTGCGGAAATCGGTCATCTCTTCCTTCTGCCCGAATAGCTGCGCTTCCTTTGTCTCTGCATAGGTCAGCTCAATGAAAACCCTGAAGTCTGCCTGGTTCAGCTTCGTGGCATACAGGCCGTTGATGATCAGGACCTGTACCCCCTTGAAGGATGTGCGTAACTGGTCAACTTCACCGGTTATCAGGTCCACGCAGGGCATGGTCGACTTCCGGCTGTGCCTGAAATCACCGATGAGTGTATTGATGCTGTCCCAGTCATATTCTTCGGGCCCCACGCTTTCAATACCGTGATCGCGCCTCCACTGCTTGCGCTCGTGAGGGGGAACCTTGTAAAAATCATCCAGGTCGATGATCTTGCTTTTCACGCCTTCCTTCTTAAGCCTCATGGCAATGGTATAGGCAAGGGTTGATTTGCCCGAGCCCACCTCACCGCCAATGGCCATTATGAATTTCGGGCCGATTTTCGTCAGTATGTCATCCACCACCACATTGGCGGCATCTATATGTTTTTTGTTGACTGTTATCCTGTCGTTGAGCATAGTGTTGAGTTTTATACTATAATATCCCGAACAAGTAACCTGCCGGGATGTTTGATTTCGATGCAAAGTTAATCAAGCTTTACACGAAGAAACGAATTATCGCGGCACATAAATTTACTAAGCGGCCGGGCTGGTCAAAATCGAAAATGATTTCTACATTTGCCCAACCCACCTAAATCTGCTGGATATGACCTATTCAAGAAGCCGCTTAATCGCACTCGTATTGCTCAGGGTAGCCATAGGCTGGCACTTTTTATACGAAGGGGCATCCAAGCTCCTGAACCCCGACTGGTCCTCCAAAGCGTACCTGATGGATGCGCAGGGGATCTTTTCAGGACTGTTCGGCTGGCTGGCAGCCAATGAGAGCCGTCTCGCTGTTGTCGATATTCTGAACGAATGGGGCCTCACACTGATAGGACTGGGCCTTGTCCTGGGGCTGTTTACCCGCCTATCCACCGTTGCAGGGATCATTCTCCTGGTTTTCTATTACCTCTCGCATCCTGCCTGGCCCGGACTGGAATACATGTTCCCGTCGGAAGGCTCGTATTTCATCGTCAACAAAAACATAGTGGAGATATTTGCTTTGATCGTGCTCTTCTTCTTCCCGACAGGACAAATTATCGGGATCGACCGCTTTTTACGGAAACCTGCTAATAACAACTAAAAATGGACAAGAAAGAAAACGATAACAACGAAAAAAAATTCAACCGGAGGGATGTGGTAAAGGGCCTTGCCACGCTGCCGGTGCTGGGTGTTGTCGGTTACGGCCTCTGGAAAGGCAAGCAGCGGTACAGCCAGATGAACCGTAACCTGCTGGAAGATATAAATGTTGCCCTGCCGGGCGAAATGGGAACGGTTGCAGGGGAAAAGATCAGGATCGGCATTGTGGGATTCGGCGGACGTGCCGGATACCTGGCAAAAGCGCTTGGATTTGTCAGCCCCGGGACCATTGATGAATATGAAGACTATGCCAAGGAGAATAAATGGTGGAGGGAATATTTAAAGCAATTCCGGGAGCAGGAAGACCTGAATGTTGAGATAACCGCTATCTGCGACATTTATGACATCAATGCAGAGAAGGGGATGAGGGCTGCAGCCAACACTTACAGGAACGGTACGCGCGGAGAAATGGGAATCCCCCCGAAAAGATATTCTACCTACGAAGAACTGGTCAGGGCTAATGACGTTGATGCTGTTATCGTAGCAACACCTGACCATCTTCACGTTCCTGTGGCACTTGAGGCGGCACGGAACGGAAAGCACGTTTATTGTGAGAAGCCACTGTCATGGACAATTGAAGAGACCTACGAGATCCGTAAAATTGTAAAAGACAAAGGGATAGTGTTCCAGCTTGGCCACCAGGGAAGGCAGACGGAAAGCTACCAGGTTGCGGGTTCCCTGATACGGCAGGGTGTTATTGGCGACATAAGCCTTATTGAAGTGTGCACTAACCGAAATTCACCGAATGGTGCCTGGGTTTATGATATCGACGAAGAGGCCGGTCCGCATAACATAGATTGGAAACAGTTCATCGGCCCGGCGCCCTGGCATGATTTCAGCCTGGAGAGGTTTTTCAGGTGGCGCTGCTGGTGGGATTACAGCACCGGCCTCAGCGGCGACCTCTTCACTCATGAATACGATGCCATGAACCAGATACTTGGCCTGGGCATACCTCATTCGGCAACAGCTTCGGGGGGCATTTATTTTTATAAGGACGGAAGGACTGTCCCCGATGTATTGCAACAATCCTTCGAATATCCTGGCAAAGACCTGACATTGCTTTACAGCGCCACCCTGGCCAGCGAGAAAGACCGCGGCAAAGTGATAATGGGCCACGACGGATACATGGATATCGGTGAAACACTGGTTGTCTATGCCGACCCCAGGTCGACAAGGTACGAGGGAAAGATAGAGAAAGGCATTATCGAACCTGAAAAACCCATCTACACTTATGTTCCGGGCCAGGAAGGCGTTGATGCCGTCACCTCGGCAACAGAAAAGTACTTCGCTTCGAGGGGGCTGCTTTACACTTACCGGGGCGGCAAACCGGTTGATACCACCCACCTTCACCTGAAGGAGTGGCTGAACCATATCAGGCTGAACAATGGCTCACAGCCAAGTTGTAATATAGACCAGGCATTTGAAGAGGCAATTTCTGCACACATGGGTACAATTGCCTACAAAGAAGGAAGAAGGGTATACTGGGATAAAGACAAAGAGGAGATAGTGTGATATGGAAAGAAAGATAACAGCAGCGGTCATTGGATATGGGTTGTCGGGGAAGGTGTTCCACGCGCCCTTTCTGCATGTTCATGAAGGGTTCCGGCTTAAGACTATCCTTACAAGCGGTGAGGAGGCTCAAAAGCATTATCCTGAAGTCAATATCGCCCGGAGTTTTGAGGATATCCTTGCTGATGAAGAAATTGAACTGGTGGCGATCTGCACACCCAACAAATTACATTTTGAGCAGTCTAAACAGGCCCTTGAAGCAGGGAAACACGTCGTGCTTGAAAAACCTGTTACGCCGGGGTATGAAGAAGCCCTGGAGCTCATCGAAATTGCGGATAATACTGACCGTACCATCTTCCCATATCAGAACCGCCGCTGGGACGGTGATTTTTTAACCTTGAAAGAACTGATCGGTATCGGCAGGCTGGGCAGAGTACATAATTTCATATCCCATTTTGACCGTTATGTGCCAGAGATCGGCAGGGCAGCCTGGCGGTATGAAGGAGAGGCAGGTGGAGGCACACTGTACGACCTGGGCGTTCACATGATCGACCAGGCCCTGGTGTTGTTCGGGCCTCCCAAAGCTGTTTTCTGCCGGTTGTTTACCCAGCGGGAGGGCAGCAGGAACGACGATACCTTCGACCTTAACCTGATCTATGATGACCTGAACGTAACTTTAAAGGCCGGGGTGCTGGTAAGGGACCCGGGCCCGAGGTTCATAGTCCACGGTACAAGAGGATCTTTCCGGAAGATCGGGCTGGACAACCAGGAGCCGCAGCTACGCGAAGGAAAAATGCCCGGCGAGCCCGGATTTGGGGAAGAGCCGGAAGAGATGTGGGGGCTGCTCACCCTCGACGATAATGGCACTCCCGTCAAAGAAAAGGTAAAAACCCGGAAAGGCAATTATATGGGTTTTTATGATGACGTGTATGAAAGTATGGCCGGAAGGAAGTCACCGGAGGTAACCATGGAACAGGCAGCCATGAATATACGGGTAATAGAGATGGCAAAGAAAAGTGCAGAAAAGTTTGAGGTGGTGAGATTTTAACAGTCATCCGGTGAATTTGTTTGCAAAGAAAGAAAAAGGAACAGTTTTGT
>CAZXWD010000073.1:15065-16126 GCA_964644135.1 uncultured Bacteroidales bacterium
CGGATGACTGTTGATATCTGGAAATAATAACCATCGGATGACTATAAAGATGACCAGAAATAAGATTCATCAATAAAAGAAACAAAAATGAAAAGGCGTGTATTTTTAAGGAACACTTCCCTTGCAGCAGTCGGTGCCATGGTGCTGCCTTCACTTTCTTTCAAACCTGTTGACATGGAAATGATCGGACTGCAGTTATGGAGCGTCAGGGATGATATGAACAATGACCCTGCCGGAACCCTCGAAAAGATCAGCGAGATTGGTTACAACAACCTTGAACCTTACGGCTTTGATGGCAAGTTCTTCGGGATCGACGCCCGGGAGTTCAGAAAAATGGCCGAAGACCTGGGCATGCGGCTCACCTCCACCCATACCTGCATCACTGTTGAGGATGCCGATAATTTCATCGAACAGGCGAAAATCTCCGGCCTGGAGTACCTGGTGTTTCCCTCGCCATGTGGAAGGCCGCTGGACACAGAAGACCACTGCAAGGCTTTCGCTGAGGAGATGAACAAGATCGGGAAGAGATGTGCCCATGCAGGCATGAAACTGGGTTACCATAACCACGATATGGAATTCAGAACGGATGGTGATAAGATGCTTTTCGACTACCTGCTTGAATACACCGATCCCGACCTGGTTTTCTTCCAGCCCGATTTCTATTTCTTTGCTAAAGCTGAGGTTGACCCGTTGCCATACTTTGAAAAACATCCCGGCCGTTTTGAATTATGGCATATTAAGGATATAGCTGAAACCAAAGAGACAACTTATCTTGGCAACGGTTCCATTGATTTCCCTGAGATCTTCAAATACGCAGACAAGGCCGGCCTGAAGTACTACTACGTTGAGCAGGGGCATTACGAAAATTCCCCGCTCGAAGACATCCGCCACTCATTCCAATACCTTCAAAAGAATATACTGTAATAACTAAGAGCATTGCTATATCATATTCATTGTTAATTATTAATCTACTTCCTGCTCTTAATCTTATTCTTGTACCCACCCCCTCAGTCCCCCTCCCTGCCAGCAGGGAGGGGGAAGGCGAAGCCAGGGGGAGGGTA
>CAZXWD010000074.1:0-16102 GCA_964644135.1 uncultured Bacteroidales bacterium
GTTCCTGTTCCTTCTCCTGTTCCTGTTCCTTCTCCTGTTCCTGTTCCTTCTCCTGTTCCTGTTCCTTCTCCTGCTCCTGTTCCTTCTCCTGCTCCTGTTCCTTCTCCTGCTCCTGTTCCTGTTCCTTCTCCTGTTCCTTCTCCTCTTCCTTCCCTCCGGTTTCCATGGTGACCACAACCTGGCCAACCTTCACTTCGTCACCTTCCGACACTTTGATCTCTTTAATGGTACCACCATAATCTGCCGGCAGATCGAAGGCGGCCTTGTCGCTTTCCAGTTCAGCTATCGTATCCCCTTCCGACAGGGTGTCGCCCTCGGAGACACGGATACTGATAACAGTTGCAACATCAACATTTTCTGCAATTTCCGGTAATTTTACCTCTTTTAACATGACTCAATATTTTATTTATCTGTAGGATTATCTTTTTCACTGTCGATCTTCAGGTCTTTAGCCGCTTTCTTCAGTGTTTTTTTATCGACCTTATCGTTGAGATAAAGGCTGTGCAGCGATGTATAGGCGATGTGGCGATCGTCGACTTCAAAATAGTCGCGCAGCGCCCTGCGGTTGTCGCTTCTTCCGAACCCATCGGTACCAAGGACGGTCAATATACCGGGGAACCAGCGGCACACTGTCATGGGTATGGCCTTGACAAAGTCGTGGGCGGCAATGCAAATCCCCTCTTCATCTTCAAAGCACTCCTCTATGTAGGTCTTTTCGTTTTTCTTATCAGGGTTCATACGGTTCCTGCGGTCGGTTTCACGGGCGTTATCATACAGCTCCTTGTAACTGGTAACACTCCACACATCAGCCCTTACGCCGTAATCGTCTTCCAGTATTTCGGCTGCCCTGAGGGCTTCGTTGAGGATGGCACCGCTTCCCAGCAGGTGCACTTTCTCACCTTTTCTTTTCCTGGTTTTCCTGTACTTATACATTCCTTTCAGGACCCCTTCCTTTACGCCATCGGGCATTTTGGGCATGAGGTATTTTTCGTTCAGCACCGTGATGTAGTACATCAGATCTTCCTGTTCAACAAACATTCTCCTGATGCCTTCCTTTACAATGACTGCAAGCTCGTAGGCAAAAGCAGGATCATAGGCTTTCAATGAAGGCACTGACATGGCATACAACTGGCTGTGCCCGTCCTGGTGCTGCAATCCCTCACCGGCCAGTGTAGTCCTACCCGAAGTGCCTCCGACCAGGAAACCGCGTGCCCGGGCATCGGCGGCAGCCCAGATAAAATCGCCCACCCGTTGGAATCCGAACATCGAGTAAAAGATGAATACCGGGATCATATTTATTTTGTGTGTTGAATAGGAAGTTCCGGCAGCAATGAATGAAGCCATGCATCCCGCTTCTGTAATTCCTTCCTCCAGAATTGCCCCGTCCTTGGCTTCTTTGTAGTAGAGGAGGCTTTCACGGTCGACAGGCTCGTATTTCTGTCCCCTGTGGGCATAGATACCGGCCTGCCTGAAAAGGGCATCCATCCCGAATGTCCTCGATTCGTCAGGTACAATGGGTACGACATGTTTGCCCGTATTCTTTTCGCGCAGCATTTTTCCCATTAGCTGGACCATTGCCATCGTTGTGGCAAACTCACGGTCGCCCGAACCTTCAAGGAATTCCTTGAAAACTTTGTCATCGGGCATTTCAAGAGACGGGGCTTCTGCTTTTCTTTCGGGCAGGAAACCACCCATTTTCTTTCTCCTTTCGAGAAGGTACTTCATCTCTTCGGTGTCGTCTGAAGGTTTATAGAACGGAGCTTTCCTGGCTTTCTCATCTGAAAGCGGGATACCGAAACGGCTCCTGAAATAGAGCAGTTCCTCTTCATTTAGTTTCTTTTGCTGGTGGGTGATATTCCTGCCTTCCCCGGCCTCACCGAGCCCGTACCCCTTAATGGTCTGGGCCAGGATAACGACCGGGCCCTCTTTATGCTCCACTGCCGATCTGAAGGCATTGTAGACTTTAACGGGATCATGGCCGCCCCTTCTGAGTTTTTCCAGTTCCTCATCTGAATAATTTTCCACCAATTTGAGGACCTTCTCACTCTTCCCGAAAAAATCCTTCCTGATATAATCCCCTGATGAAACCACGTATTTCTGGTATTGTCCGTCGGGGGTTTCCTCCATTATCCTGATAAGGTCGCCGTCTTCGTCCTTCTCGAGCAGGGGGTCCCAGTCTTTGCCCCATATCACCTTGATCACATGCCAGCCGGCGCCGCTGAAGGCAGCTTCAAGCTCCTGTATTACGCTGGTATTGCCCCTTACAGGGCCATCAAGCCGCTGAAGGTTGCAGTTGATAACAAAGATCAAATTGTCAAGCTCTTCCCTTCTGGCCACGGTAATTGCGCCAAGTGATTCGGGCTCGTCCATTTCACCGTCGCCTACAAGCGCCCATACCTTCTGGTTGCCGGCCTCTTTTAGTCCGCGGTCTTCCAGGTACTTGTTGAACCTTGCCTGGTATATGGCCATCAGCGGGGAAAGGCCCATCGACACTGTGGGGAATTGCCAGTACTCAGGCATTAGCCTGGGGTGCGGATAAGAGGGCAGGCCTCCCCCCTTGCGGAGTTCCTGCCGGAAGTTGGTAAGGTCTTTTTCGGTAAGCCTGCCTTCAAGGAAAGACCGGGCATATACACCCGGAGAGGCATGGCCCTGGAAATAGACAAGGTCGGCTTCCTGTTCATCCGTTTCCCCCTTGAAGAAATGGTTAAAACCAATTTCATAAAGGGTGGCCGCTGAGGCGTACGTGGATATGTGGCCTCCGATCCCTTCCGATTCAAGGTTTGCACGCACCACCATGGCCATGGCATTCCATCTTACCAGGCTCTTGATCTTACGTTCCACGTCCCTGCTGCCCGGAAACGGGACTTCATCCGAAGGGGCGATGGTATTTATATAAGGGGTGTTGCCGGGGCATCTGAACTTTATGCCTTTGCTCATAGCCCTGGCCTGTAATCGCTTCAAAAGGTCCTGCACTCTTTCTTCATCATTGTTCTCAATAACATAGTTCAGAGAATCGATCCATTCACGGTTCTCAATCTCGCGGTATTTTTCCTTGTCCATGTTTACATTTTTTTAATCCCCGTTAAGAATATCAAAAACATGCCAATCAGAAGGATCAATGGATACTTCCCTGATAATTAGATTCTTTCGTAAAGATCAATCAATAAATATGGGTATTATACAAGGATTCAGGGGTGAATATGTAGAAAATTCTCTACGGTATTGATTGTATTCTCAGAGGATCAAATCCACCGGCGGATGGATGAATAATGGCAACGGTACCGATGATTTTGGCTTTACCGCCTATCCAGCAGGTAAAAGAAGTTTCAGTGGTTTCTTTTTGGGCATCAATACCTTCGCAAACTTCTGGACATCCACTGCGAGCGGTAGTAATTTCTCCTGGCACCACGAGCTGAAAGCTGCCACAGATGCCATTACAAGATTTGATTATAACAAAGAAATGGGGTACAGTGTAAGATGTATTAAAGATAATTAGCGAACGTATTGATATTTAGTTTACCTTTGTGCCGATATTGATTTAAGAATTTGTGCTTTTAGATTCTAATGCCTTTCTGACAATTAGTTCCTAGCAGCCCGTTTTTTTGGATCCAGTATTAATTTCAAAAACAGGTTCGATCAAAGTCACGCCGGAATAAAAGATTTACCAAAGCTTTCATAAAAGGCTCTAAAAGTCCCAAACCGGGCATGGCTACCAGTTATTGAAAACTTTAACATTAAATAATTAAAAAATGAACATTTACGTAGGAAACCTTAATTTCAAGGTTGATGAACATGAACTGGAAGAGCTTTTCGGTGAGTACGGCGACGTAAGCTCATCAAAAGTGGTTACCGACAGAGACACCGGCAGAAGCAGGGGTTTCGGTTTTGTCACAATGGATAACGATGAAGATGCTTCAAGAGCTATCGATGAGCTCAACGGCACCACCTTCCGCGACAGGGAGCTTGTGGTGAATGAAGCCAAACCAAGGAAAACAGATCAAAACAGATATTAGGAACAACAACATGGAAAAAGGAAAAGTAAAATGGTACAATGAAGTTAAAGGTTATGGCTTTATTGAACCTGAAAATGGTGAAGATATTTTTGTACACCGCACAGGCCTGGTTAGTCCTTACGGAGGTCTCCAGACAGACCAGGAAGTGGAGTATGAAGTCAAACAAGGAGACAAAGGCCTCGTAGCCTTCAATGTGAAAGTAGTAGAATAAGCTTGCACAATTACATAAAGTGAAATATTACCTACCTGTCCCTGTCATTACAGCGGGGACAGGTATTTTTTTTATATTAGCACTTAAAGTGGTAAGGATTTTGTGATAAAAGAAAGATTGAATTAAAAACTGTAAACAACTTATATGGGAAGATCACGAGAAACATTTGGAAAAAAAGAAGTAAGAAACAAAAAAGAGAAGAAAAGAAAAGCCAAGGAACAAAAACGCCAGGCGAAGAAAGAAGACGAAAAGAACACCAACTTCGACGACATGATCGCCTACGTTGATGAATATGGAAATCCAACCGATACACCCCCAGATCCGGAAGAAATAGAAGAGGTTGACCTTGAAGAAATTGAAATCAGCCCGCCAAAGAAGGATGAGATGGATGAACTGGATCCCATCAGGAAAGGAACCATTACCTATTTTAATGATAACAAGGGTTTTGGTTTTATCCGAGACTCTGAAACCAAGGAAGATGTTTTTGTGCACATCAATAACAGCCTTGATGACTTACAGGAAGGCAACCTGGTAAGCTTCGAGGTTGAGATGGGTCCCAAAGGCCCTTCAGCCTTCAATGTAAAGCTCTTCAAGGAGTAGCATTTTTTTTTCAAAGAAATTGTCGACTGTGAGAGGTTAGCCGATGATTTAATTTTTTCACCCACTGACTATAGTCACTGAGTGAAGTATTTTGTTAAATACCCATCAACAATCTTAACAACCGCATTTCCTTTAAAAATAGTAGCTTTGGCAGTTATGTTTAACCTGGCATAATGTGTTATGAAGCACTGTTCTATTTATCTGTTTTTATTTCTGCTGATAGTGTTATTTACTTCCTGCCATGAAAGAAAGGAAGAGATAACCGTATTCCATGCCGGCAGCCTCTCGGTGCCGTTCAAGGCAATGGCCGATGCTTACGAAAAACAGCATCCGGATGTCAGGGTGCTGCTGGAAGCGGCCGGAAGCCTTACCTGCATCAGGAAGATCACCGAACTGGATAAACCATGCGATATCCTCGCAGTGGCCGATCACGCCCTTATCGATGAACTGATGATCCCCGGGTACGCAAAATTCAACATCCGCTTTGCGAAAAATGAAATGGCACTGGGATACCTTCCTGATACCAGGTGGGCCGACTCCATTAACCTTTCAAACTGGCACAGCATATTGTTATATGAAGATGTTCACTACGGAAGGTCTGACCCTAACCACGACCCCTCAGGATACCGAACTGAGATACTGGCCGGTCTGTATGAAAGAAAGTCGGGGATTGAAGGGTTCCAGGAGCAACTTCTCTCCAAAGACAGGAAGTTCATCCGCCCGAAAGGCACCGAGCTCCTCCCGTTGCTTGAAACCGGCGCCATTGATCTTATTTTTCACTACAGGTCGGTATTGTTACAACACAATCTCTCCATGCTGCTGTTCCCCGACAGCCTGAACCTCAGCAACCCGGAACTGAATGATTGGTATTCCGGATCTTGTGTTGAGGTACAAGGCACCTCGAAAGATGAGAAGATCATAAAATGCGGCGAAGCCATGGTTTATGGCATCTGCTTACCCGATAACGGGACAAATGTTTCAGGGGCAAGGGATTTCATGCGTTTCATCCTGACAGACGGCCTGGAAATTTTAAAACAGAACGGACAGCCGCCCTTAACCCCGGAGATCTCTGAACGATCGGTGATCATTCCGGAATGGTTTCCTTCAATATAAATTCAAACTCATATTGATATGCCCAAAAGATTCAGTTGGTTTTCGCTCATCCTGATGCTGGCAGGCGGACTGGTGTTGCTTTTCATCATAGCGCCCCTGGCCGGTATGTTCGTGCAGACAACCTTTCCTGAGATGAAGTCGACCCTTATGGACCGTGACGTTACCCACAGCATCTTCCTCACATTGGCATCAGCGATGGGGGCAACGTTGATCTTCAGTCTGGGAGTGATACCACTGGCCTGGCTGATGGCACGGCACCAATTCAGGGGGAAAAGGATAATCCAGGGTCTCATCGACCTTCCCGTGGTAATACCACACAGCGCTGCAGGTATTGCGCTGCTCACCGTCATATCCAAAAACGGTTTCCTGGGAAAGGCAGCAGCAGGGTTAGGCCTCAGTCTTGTTGGCACAATAGGGGGCATCATTCTCGCCATGGCTTTTGTGAGTTTGCCTTTTCTGTTCAATGCGGCTCGCGACAGCTTTGAAGCAGTTGACAGAAGACTGGAGTATGCAGCCATGAACCTGGGGGCATCACGCTCCAAAACATTCCTCACTATATCCCTGCCCCTGGCAAAAAACGGCATCATTTCAGGGATGATCATGATGTTTGCCAGGGGTATGAGTGAATTCGGGGCAATTGTCATTATTGCTTACTATCCTATGGTAACGCCGGTGATGATCTACGACCGCTTTGCCTCTTTCGGACTGGACGCATCAAGGCCGGTGGCATTGCTGTTCATCATCATTGCACTTATCGTTTTTGTAATAATCCGACTCATAGCACGCAGGGATTATGTTACACGTTAAAGACATCTCACTCACCGCCGGGGACTTTCATCTGAGGTCAGTTTCTTTCGACGTTAAAGAAGGGGAATATTATTTTCTCCTGGGCGAAAGCGGTTCAGGAAAGACACTTGTCCTTGAAGCTATTTCGGGAATTGCCAGGATCAGCAGAGGTAACGTGAAAGTAGATGGGAAAGATATTACGACTGAACCTTTTAACAGGAGGAATGTGGGTCTTGTTTTCCAGAACCTTGCCCTGTTTCCCCATAAAACAGTCTTCAGGAACATTGCTTTCCCCCTTGAGAATAATGGGGGATATGATAGAAAAAGAATTGCAGAGGAAGTTGCGGAAATCGCAGAAAAACTTTCTATCAGAAAACTGTTGGACAGGCTTCCCGGTGCCCTTAGCGGCGGGGAACGCCAGCGGGTGGCGCTGGCAAGGACGCTTGTGATGGAACCGAAAGTATTATTGCTTGATGAGCCCCTGTCTTCGCTCGATATGCTCTTAAAGGATGAAATGACAGGCCTGCTGAGGGAGATCAACGGCAGGGGTCAGACCATACTGCACGTTACCCACGATTACCAGGTGGTGGCGAAACTGGCCCAAAGGCTTTCAATAATCGAGGAAGGGAAACTCATCCAGACGGGCACACCAGGTGAAATTGCCGCATCTCCAAAGTGCCGGCTGGCGGAGAAGATAAGCAGGCTTTAATTATCGATTATCAATTATCGATTATCAATTATCAGTTACTATTTAAAACAAAACGATCCGGGGACAATGCCGACGCGGAAAGTATCAAGGGGCATGGCTGCCGGAGAATACCTGTAAACAACACCCCTCTGCACCTTATCGATGGCATCGGCCACGAAGATCCCGGAACCTGAAGGATCGACACCCAGCCCATAAAAACCACCCTGAACGGTACCCAAGTAGGGACTTTCAATGATCTTTTCGGGAGGACTGTCTGAAACTACCGGATGCCGGTAAATATGCCTGTTGATGAAATAAAGAGTGTCGCCAGTTCCGTTGATCTGAAGTTCAGATGGCTGATCACCGCTCTCAAACCTTATGACCTTCTCCGTTTCCCGCGTAACCGCATTGATCCTGATGAGTCCGGGCACTTCGTAACCATAGGGACTGCCTTCAAATCCTCCGTCGGTCAGAACCCATAAACGACTGAACCGGTCGATGACCATGGATTGGGGCTGTTTCAGCACTTCTATCGAATCGACGACCTCGTCTGTTTGACTGTCGATCACCAGTATCTTATTGTCGAAGCTCCAGCAGTTCACAAAAACAAACCGGTCGTATTGCACCATTTGCTCGGTGGGGTGCTGGTAAAATTGAGATTGGTTATTACTTACATCAATATATCCTGTGATCTCATATGTTGAAGGATTGACGATTGCTATCGACCTGGCATAGAGATCAGAAACGTATGCTTTGGAATCGCTTAAAAAATGGATGTACCTTGGTGAGGTAAAACCGGTGATCTTGCCGGCCACCCGGTAGTCATCCACATCCATTGTATAGATCCTGCCGCTGTTGTTCACCACTATGTAACCAATCCCATTCCTTATCTCCATCGACTGGGCCACATCACCCAGCGGAAGCCCGTTCGTATTGAAGAACACTTCGTTGTAAACTTCCCGCGAAGCGAATTCATAATACGACATAGAGGCGTTCTCGAACATGAAATTCCCTTCATTTATAACATAAACCCCACTGGAAGGGCCCGGTGCAGGTAATTGCTTTGCATCCCACAGACTTTCATCCTTCATGCAGGATGAAATCAGCAGGATCAGAACAGTCAATATTAAAAATGCACTTCTCTTCAAAAGCCTCAGTATTTTATCATCAGTGAAAACAAATAGTTCCTGCCGGGCATCGGACGGTAAAGTACCGTATGATAGGTTTCGTTAAACAAATTATAGATCTTGAATTCGGCCATAAAGCTTAATTTTTTTATCTTGAATTCCTTCCCGATACCAAGGTCATTCATGTAGTAAGGATACAAACGGTCGCGACGCGTTACATCGTTGCTTGAGGTTGTAAACCGTTCACTGTAAGAATTGTGCTGCCAGTTGATAAAGAATTTACGGTACGATAATTTCACCAGCGCATTGCCTGAATGCCTGGGTATATAAGGCAACTGCTTACCATACGATTCATCGCCCCAGACCAGCGGGTCGCCGTAGTTCAACGAACTTGTGTAAGCATAATTCCCGGATAACAGGTAGCTGAACCTGCCGAAAACTCCCCTGACCTTCAGATAGAATTCCACACCCTGTGAAACGACCCGTTTTATGTTGTCAGGCTCCCAGTACCCTTTATAGCCTGGTATCCAGATGATCCAGTTATCGATATCAGACCTGAAGGACGTGACCTCTCCCATAAAAGAATGGTTCTCAATATCTTTACTGTATTCCATACCCAGTTCAAAGCTGAAGCCCTCCTCCGGCAGCAGGTCAGGGTTTCCTCCCGGCTGCCAGTAAAGGTCGTTCAGGGCCGGCTGGTGGTAGTTCCTTGCAATATTTCCTTTAAGAAAGAGGTCTACATTCCTGACGACCCTGAGATCAAATCCAATATAAGGCGTGACCGGTACAATATTGTAGTCCACCCAGTCCTGCCTGAGCATCAGGTTAACATTCAGGCGATCGCCGAATCCCTTTCGCAGGGCCGCAAACCAGGAAAGCTCAGACCGTTTTTCACTATAACCGGTTTTGGCAACGGAGTCGCGGGTATCGACTGTTTCCCAGTTTGCATCAAGGCTCGTTTCTACTGAAAGAGTTTCTGTGATGTCGTGGCTATATGAGAACCTCCCGATATAGCTGTCGAGGCTGCTTTCAGAGTATACTGCCGGTACAAGCCCCAGGCCGGGAACAAGGTTTTCAAGCTTATAATCGAGCTGTTTTGATGAATACCCGGCCATCAGCGACATCCTGCTCCTATCGCTGTAATGTTTCCAGTCGATAACCGCCCTGTTGTGACGGTCGTTCTGACGGTTCAGGTTCGAATTGACGGGTCCTTCATAGCTCGTTGCCTTCGGCAGGGCCCTGTCTGCATCCTGGAACCACCATTTAGCCGACAGGACATTGTTTTCGTCGGGCCTGTAATAAAATTCCTGTAAGATCCCATAAATAGTATAACCGGCATTCTTATTTGTATCGAGAGGATTGATGATATCCCCTGTTTCGGGATCGATCTCCCCTACTCCGCGGTTAATGAAGGTATAATTGTTTTTCGAGTAGTTATGGTACAGCCTGGTCTGCGACCTGAACTTCCGGCTCCCGATGCCAAATTGCAGGAATTCGTTAAAAGTCCGGTAGCTTCCGATCCCCTGGTTATATTTAACATCAATCGCTTTATTCCATTCGGGGGTGTTCTCTATGTTGACTGACCCCCCGAGGCTGCCGCCCTGGTCAATGATGGAAGCGGCGCCGTGCTTCAGGTTCATTTCATCCACAAGGTAGACCGGTATCAGGGAGAAATCAACCATTCCCGTCATCGGTGAATTGATCTCCAGTCCGTTCCAGTTCACTTTTGTGTGGGTCGGGGCCGTGCCCCTGAAAGATGCCGTTGCCAGGGCACCCCTTCCGTAATCTTTGATAAAGACAGGCGTATTTTCCGAAAGCAGTTCCGAAAGGGACGAATTCACTTTTTCCATAAGCAGAACGGAATCCACATCAGTCCTCTTCATCCCGGCGTTCTCCTTCGCAAAAACTGACTTTGCCTTTATTTCGACCGCTTTCAGGTTAAATACAGAATCCTGTATGCCCTGTGCGGCCACAGATAAGCCAAGACAATAGAAAAAGATCACTATGGAAAGCCTTAAAACCATTTTTAGATCCTGACAAGTTTCAGGGTTGAGAAAACATTTGCATCCATAACCCTTACAAAGTAAATCCCAACCGGAAACGAAGAAATATCAATTTTTTCCTTCCGGGAGTATTTGTCGTTTTGGTACATTACCTTTCCGGAAGTATCAAGGATTATTACACTGCATTCTGCAACATCCTGTATTCTTATGGAGTTGGTCGACGGGTTGGGAATTATGCTGGCTTCAGGACTTTCAATTACAGGATCACCTGCAGACGAAGACAGTTCCACGAGTACGGAAACCGTTTCACTGACGGAAGGATCCCCGGCAAGGTATGCTGTCAGTTCCAGCTCCCCCGATCCGGTAACGGTAAGCATATGTCCGGCACTGACCGAGGCTTCGGGCTTGCTGGTCGTCCATCCGATCTCTGCATCCTGCAGCACCCTTCCCGCTTCAAACGCCAGTACCTCGAGCTGATATGTCGATGTCTTTATTACAGTGGGCAGGTCCCTGATCACGACCATCTTCATCTGTCCGCCGATCGAGGCATCGGGGGCCACATCAGCGGCTCCCCTGATCTCGGTCGACAACTCTCCCAGGTATCCTGCGTGCGCCAGCACGCCATTATGCACCTTCACGAAATGTATCCGGTCGAGCTCAGTATAATTTCCTTCACCATCAACCGCCCATGAGATATCGAATGCATCTCCCCCGGAATTCTCCAGTTCTTTTGTATAGGGATTGTCAGGTATTGTGTGGGGTCCGGTTCCGACGGCCCTGTTATCAGCATAACCGAACGATCTACTGAAAGACCTTATGATCGCTTCGGATGAATCGATAGCCGGAAGGATGCGCGTTCCGGTAAGCGAATAGCTGCCGGTGGGTATTCCGGGAAAGGAATCATGCCGGGGATAGTAGGGTTGTGTATAGTTTGAGATCGTATAAACAACACCTTCATTACCCTGGTTATCGGTCCATGGGATATCTTCACCAGAGGTCCCCGGATTGATATAAGTCACCTCGTAATTTCCGGTAGTGGAGGTAAACCAGTAGTCGCTGCCGGCCAGTTCATACCAGGTATCATCGGGAATGCCGTTCCCGTTCTCATCTTTCATAACAGAAACGATCCCCGGCTCCGACCAATCCTGGTAAGCATTCCCAAAGATCGTAAAGTCAACGCCATAGGGATTATCGGGGTGGTTCTCTACCGGACCATCAAATTCGAAGACCACGTAACCTCCGAAGGCCCCCAGGCTGAGCGAGCCATTGATGCCCCCGGCTATAGTATTGACCGAAGAAGGAACTCCCCAGGGAACCGTATTGATAAGCTGTCCGGGTGCCGGTTTGTATTCCAGTACTTCTGAAATATATTGGGATTTAACTGTAAATGTCAGGTCATCGAGGCAAAAATAGGTGGGGGTATTGATGCCAAACTGCCCGGTATCGGTAGATTCCATCGTGAATTTCAGGCTGTCTACCGGACCAAGGGAACTGAGATCAACCCATTCCCAGGTTTTCACTATGTAGTCGTTCCCGTTATCCGGAAAACGGTAGTCCGCAAGATAAAATCCAACCGTGTCGGTCGGCAGGCCATCAGCATAGCCCCAGATATGCAGCTTGAAGTAGTCGGGGTCGTCACCGGTTTCCCCACCGAATTTTTTGGTGAATTCATCACCATTTTCCATGGCCAGGGCTGCCCATGTGCTGTTGGTAACGTAGAATCCCTGAACATTTTTGGCAGAGTTATCGGTCACATCCAGAACGATCGGAATTTGTTCACCTGTTACCCAGTCGGAAGGTACATAGGCCACTGCATAGTTCACTCCTCCGGAAGAAACAGGATCATAGCCCGCTGCGGTGATGGCGCTGTACTGGTTCAGGAAACCGGGTGTGGAATCGTTGCTCATATTCGAGTACGACCAACCGCTCCACGAGCCAAAAGCTTCATCGAAGGAATTCCTGAAAAAGGCCGGTCCGGAAGTGAAACCACCTGTAAGGTCTGAACCATTCCAGTAACTTTCAGGCTCCAGCGTAAGGTCCTCAAAGTTTGCAACCAAAAGATCGCCCCCCTGTCCGCTGTTTTGCCCACTGGCGTGTAAAATGAATAAAAGGATTGAGATTAATAAAAAGGCAAAGTGCTTCATGGCATAAATCAACTATTAATTAATGGTTTACACATTATTGCATCAACAATTGAATCTAATATTGATTTTGCAACAGACGATGGAACGGAGGAAAGTCATGAAACATCGTTTATTGGGCTGCCTGTTCACCGCAGGATGCAAAACCAATGCTTCACCGGCAGGTCTTCTGACTTGTCCCGGCTCCTGAAACCTTCCCATCCTGAGGGGATCAGAACAGTGGTTCTCTTTTCAGGAGCCACACGGCCATTCAAGGCCGGGACTCACAGCAGCGGGAACTGTTGCCGATTTACACGGCATTCCCTTTTAATCCCTTCCGCCTGTGGCGGACCCCAGGGAACCAATGAAGCCGTAAAGATAAGGTTATTATGACGGATCATGAAACATTAAGCGGGGTTTGTTATTAACAGCGTCTGATTAATTGTAAATTTCAGGGAGAAGAGCAGAAATTCAGGGCCCGGACAGTGAACTTCTTTGGGTGTTAGAGTGTTACGGTGTTAGGGTATTAGGGAAATATAATTACATCGTTACGTCGTTACATCGCTACATCGCAACATCGCTACATGTTAAAGTTCTGGAAAATGAATTAGTTTTGTGACATGAATTTGGTGCGTAAGATAAGTTCGGTACTGATGCTGCTGGTATTTACCTTCCCGATAGGATACCAGGCACACCATATCCTTACACGCCATGCCGATTTTGAAAATTTTGTCCGTCACAATTCCTGCTGCCATGCAGGACCGGTTGAAATACCGGAGGATGATGGCCAGGCATTTTCCACACCCGGAAAGAAGTGCCTTGTCGTTGATTTTGAATACACTACTTACGAACACTCCACAGATAACAACCCAAAGTACAGAATATATTCCCATTCTGATCAAAACATCTTTCCCGCTGAAACTTACAATGTCTTTTTCAGGGGGAGCAACGAACAACTCAGGGCCCCACCGGCAACCTGCTGAGCAAACTTCGGGAAACTTTAGTCAGTAATTATTCATAAAAACTCCAGTCATGAGGACCGCATGGCTGCTATTGCTGTTATGGGCAGTAGCGGCTTCAGCATATGGCCAGGCTTTCACCCTGAAGGGGAAGGTGACCGACGGCAACGGCATACCACTGCCGGGAGCTACAGTCGTGCTGGGCAACTATGCCCATACCGCTTCATGCAATGCAGCAGGCAGCTTCTCATTCTCAGGGATTGAAGGGGGGAATTATCTCATTGAAGTTTCTTACATAGGTTTTTCCACTTTCCGTGACTCAGTTGTGGTGAAGGATAACATGACGGACCTTGTTCTTGCACTCAAACCGAGGCTGGAACAACTGCAGGAAGTGGTTATCAAAGGCAGTTATGCTGAAACCCTGAAAAAGGAAAACCCCCTGAATGTTGAGATCGTAAATAATGAGTTCATCCGTAACAACCTTGGAGGAAGCCTGATGACATCCCTCGACAGGCTTCCGGGGGTTGGGGCCATTGAAATCGGTTCCGGCCAATCCAAACCCGTGATCAGGGGGCTCAGCTTCAACAGGGTGGCCGTTATGGAAAACGGGATCAAGCACCAGGCCCAGCAATGGGGTGCAGAACACGGCCTTGAGATCGACCAGTATTCCGTCGACCGCCTGGAGGTTATCAAAGGCCCCGCATCCCTGACCTACGGCTCAGATGCCATCGGCGGTATCATTGATATCAGAAAAGACGTGGTACCGCAGCGGCAAAGCCTTGGAGGGAGTTTTAACATGAGCTACAGGAGCAACAACAGCTCTGTGGGAGGATCGGTGAACATCTTTGGCAGAAGCGATAAAACCTTTTTCGATGCCCGCTTCAGCATGACCGGCTACGGCGATTTCAGGATACCATCCAACCATGTCAATGTATATTCCTTCAGGGTGCCGCTCGAAAATAACAGGCTGAGGAATACGGCAGGTGACGAATGGGCCGCACATCTAAGCGGAGGGTACATAACCGATGACCTGAGCTCTGTATTTTATATCAGCAACATCAGGTCGGAAAGCGGGTTTTTCGCCAATGCCCACGGGCTTGAACCACGGAATGTGGATGATGAAGCACACGACAGGTCGCACCGGGATATCCTGAAGCCTTATCATGAAGTGAACCATTTTAAAATAAGCAACAGGACGGTTAAGATCTGGCCGGAGCACCAGCTACAGGTAGAGACAGGTTTCCAGCGAAACCTCAGGAAAGAATGGAGTGATTATGTTGACCACGGATACATGCCTGCAGTTTATCCTGAAGAATTACCGATCCCCTTTGATCTGGAGCGGCAGTTCGATAAGATGACATTCACATTGAACGCCAAAGATGAGATCAGGCTTTACGGGCACCGGCTTAGCATAGGACTGAACTCCGAATACCAGGACAACCGGATCGGCGGCTGGGGTTTTATAGTGCCGGCTTTCAGGCAGCTTACAACAGGTTTATTTATTTACGACAAATACAGGCTAAACGAAAAGCTGATGCTGCATGCCGGTATCCGCTACGAACTGGGAAAAATAAATGTTGATGAATACACCGACTGGTTCCCGTCGCTTTCAGGCGAGGTTGGTGATTCCTTATACGTTCGGCGGTCAGGCAACATAAACCGGTCGTTCAATAACCTATCATGGGCCCTTGGGATAAATTACAATACGGAATTCTTCACCCTGAAGGCAAACGCAGGAAAAAGCTTCCGGATGCCCCTGGCACATGAGCTGGCTTCAAATGGTGTGAATTATCAGCGTTTCAGTTATCAGAAAGGGGATCCGGATCTAAAACCTGAGGTATCGTACCAGCTTGACCTGACCCTGGAGTTGAATTATCCCCGGTGGGCAGTTCAAATCAGCCCATTCATCAATTATTTCCCGAACTATATCTACCTGAACCCGACACCTGACTACGATTACCTCTACGGAGCAGGCAACCAGGTGTATGTTTACACAGAAAGTGAGGTCATCAGGTCCGGCGGTGAATTGCACGCGCATTATGTTATTTTAAAAGGCCTGAAGGCGGGGATGATTGCTGAATACATTTTCCCGGAACAGCTTTCGGGCAGTAAGGCAGGGTTTACCCTTCCTTTTTCTCCGCCCCCTTCAGTGCTCCTGAACCTGTCGTATTCGCCTGGTATTCAAAGCAAGGCCCTGGTGGAACCCTACTTTTCGATAGATCTCAAAATGACCGGGTCCCAGGAAAGGATCGTTCCCCCAGAAAGGATCACACAGGGTTACCAGGTGCTGAACCTTTCGTTCGGTACCAAATTCAAATGGGGTGAACAGTTTGTTGAACTGAACATGCAGTTTCAGAATCTCTCAAATGAGAAATATTTCAATCATACCAGCTTTTACCGGCTTATAGATGTACCGGAACCGGGAAGGAATTTTGTTGTTTCCGTTAAAGTCCCGATCAATGGTAAATAATAAATAGTAAAT
>CAZXWD010000075.1:0-15805 GCA_964644135.1 uncultured Bacteroidales bacterium
GCAACCGTATTCATCGGATGACTTTCGTATCTTTATAGTTGATGAAACCATTAAGTAATAGCTTCACTACAGCCGGCCATGATTATGTCTATTTGCTGGAACGCTCCTACCCGGCAAAAACAGTATTAAGCCTCGTTGCAACCCGTTACTCCCTCTCAGCCGCCGAACGCTCGATGCTCTACCGCGGCGTGTCCCCTTCCGCGGAAGCGAAAAAAAGAAAAGCAAAAAAAACAACATCCGAAAAATCCAGTAACAACGCTACAATCCATGTCGACACGCTCAACGTGCTCCTTACCATCCATACCTACCTTGCAGGGAAGCCCGTATTCATCTCATCCGACGGGTTCCTCCGCGATGCCTCCGAAGCACACGGCAACAAGGACCTCCCGCACCTGGAACGTTCCGTTACACTCCTCATCTCATTCCTGGATAAAAAAGAAACCGGGAAATGTATCTTTTACCTCGACGAAAAAGCTGATAACTCCCCAGCGGTAAAGAATTCACTCGAACCCTTCCTTTCTTCAGCCGGCTATAATTCTGAGATCATCACAAATAACATGACCGACCGTATGATCGAACAGGCCCGCGACGGGGTAATAGCCACCTCAGATTCAACCATCATCGACCGCTCGCCACTCCCCGTGGTCGACCTTCCCGAAGAAACGCTCCGGTACCATTTCGACCCGGTTTTCATCAGTTTGCAGGATATTTTTTATCTTTGTACCACTATTGTCCAATAGGGGTGCCCTAAATTACGGGCTGAGATCATACCCTTTATACCTGATCCGGGTAATGCCGGCGTAGGGAATAAAAAAAGGATATTCTCACCTGGCTGCTCCTATTGATTTTTAAGTTGAACGACTAAAAAATCAAAGCCATGTTGAAAAGATCAATTACACTTTTACTTTTAAGTTTTTTATCACTGGCCCTTTCTGCCCAGTTCACCATTTCGGGCAAGGTAAGGGATGCCGCCACCGACGAACCGCTTCCCGGCGCACACGTTGTCCTTACCGGGACCTATAAGGCCTCGGTTACTGATATCAATGGAAATTTTGAGGTCCGCAGGCTCGATGCCGGGACGTACAATCTCAAGGTCAGCTACATAGGTTACACAACACAGGAAAAAAAGGTTGAGCTCGATTCCGACATTGAAATCCAGATCAAACTGGAACAATCGGCCGTGATGGGCGAAGAGGTCATCATCATCGCCACCCGTGCGGCAACAAATTCGCCCACCACCTTTACCAATGTTTCGGAAATGGAGATCAGGGAGACCAACCTGGGGCAGGACCTCCCCTACCTCATCGGTCACACCCCGGGGGTTATAACCACCTCCGATGCCGGCAATGGCATCGGATACACAGGTATCAGGGTGAGGGGCACAGACCTGTTCAGGATCAATGTCACCATCAATGGCATTCCCCTGAATGATGCCGAATCACAGGGTGTGTGGTGGGTCGACCTGCCCGATTTCTCCTCCTCGATCGAGAACATCCAGATACAACGAGGGGTGGGGACCTCCACAAACGGCGCGGCCGCCTTCGGCGCCAGCATCAACATACAATCTGAAAAGCTGAACCCCGAACCCTACGGTGAGATCAGCACCAGCTACGGCTCCTTCAACACCAGCAAGGTCAGCGTCAAGGCCGGCACCGGGATTATCAAGGATAAATGGGCCATTGATGCCAGGTATTCCAGGATCCATTCCGACGGGTACATCGACCGGGCTTTTTCCGATCTGAACTCCTACTTCCTCTCCGGTGGGTATTATGGCGAGAAGACCATGCTCAAGATGACCGTCTTTTCCGGTACTGAAAAAACATACCAGTCATGGGACGGGGTGCCTTCTTACATCCTCGACACAAACCGAACCTATAACGGGCTTGGCGCTTATAACGATCTCGACGGTAACCTGAAGTACTACAAAGACCAGACCGACAACTACATCCAGACTCATTACCAGCTCTATCTTGTGCAGGAGATCAGCCGCAACTGGAGCTTCAACTCAGCCCTCCACTACACCATGGGAGAGGGTTATTATGAAGAGTACAGGATGGGACAGTCGTATTCAGATTATGCCCTGCCCGATCCGGTCATTGGCGACGATACGATTACCTCAACCGACCTTATCAGGCAAAGATGGCTCGACAACGATTACTACGGCATCACCTTTTCGTTCATACACGACAGCAAAAGAAGGCTGAATGCAACCATCGGCGGGGCTTTCAGTTATTATGAAGGCAACCACTTCGGGGATGTGATCTGGTCGAGGATCGCAACCAACTACGATTTTCCCCACAGGTGGTATGAAAACACCGGCATCAAAACCGATTTTAACATATACACAAAGGCCACCTGGCAGATAAGCAGTAACCTGAGCGCTTACGGTGACCTTCAGTACAGGCGTGTCGACTATCGCATAAACGGTCCCGACAACGACTTCAGGGACATCACACAGTCACGGCTGTGGAATTTTTTCAATCCGAAAGCCGGCCTTCATTACAAGATCAATAGCCGGAACAAGACCTATCTCTCATTCGCCGTAGCCAACCGGGAACCCAATCGCAGCGCTCTCACTGATGCCAATCCCGCCCGGCCGGCCCCTGTCTATGAAACATTATACGATGTGGAAGCAGGATACCAGTTCAACTCGGCCCGGCTCTCCCTTGAAGCCAATCTTTACTACATGAAATACAGGAACCAGCTTGTGCTGACAGGCAAGATCAACGATGTGGGTGACCCCGTGCTGGAGAATGTGCCCGACAGTTACCGGGCAGGCATTGAATTGTCGGCAGGTGCGAGAGTGACCGACTGGTTCAACTGGAACTTCAACATCGCAATCAGCGAGAACAAGATCAGAGATTTTACCGAATATGTTGATAACTGGGACGAATGGCCCAACCAGGTAGAAAACAACCTGGGAACAACCGACATCTCCTTCTCCCCTCCTGTGGTTATGAATAACATCCTGAATTTTGAACCTGTGGAGAATCTGAAACTGAAATTATTTTCAAAGTACGTTGGAAAACAATATATTGATAACACCTCCAGCCAGGAGAGAAAGCTTGATCCCTATTTCGTGAACGATGTGCTCGTTTCGTACAGCATTTCTACAAAATTCATTAAAGAAATTACCTTCACCCTGAAAGTAAACAATGTACTGGACGAAGAATATGAAACCAATGCATGGGTTTACAGGTACTACAGTGAGGGTGAAGAGGGGGTATACGATGGATATTTCCCGCAGGCAGGTATCAATTACCTGGCAGGAATGACAATCAGGCTCTGATCTTTGGTATTAGTGCATCACCTTTTATAATTCGTTAACACTGGTTTAGCAAACATAGTTACCTTTGGATTGTTTTTTAAACCAAAAGATAAAATTATGGCACAGGAAGAACAACTGAATTTTAAAAAGGTATTACCAATAGCAATCATCGTTGGTGCGATCATACTTGTGATCATTTTCTGGAGCAGGATGACTGTCACAATCGAAGCCGGACACGGTGGTGTGCTTTTCCGGACTTTCGGCGGTGGTTTGAACGTTGAAAGGACCTACGGTGAAGGGTTCCACTTCATTGCCCCCTGGAACAACATGATCGTCTACGAGGTGCGGCAGAAAGAAATTGCCGAAGTGATGAACGTACTTTCATCCAACGGACTGGAGATCAATGTTGACGTTTCGGCATGGTACCAGCCTGTATACAATGAACTTGGGTATCTTCATCAAAATATTGGCTCAGATTATCTGCAACGGATTGTAATACCCTCTTTGAGATCGGCCGCACGAAGTGTGATAGGAAGATACACTCCCGAGCAGATCTATTCCACCAAACGGGATGCGATCCAGGACGAGATCTTTGAAGAAACAAAACTGATCCTTGAACCTAAGCATGTACAATTGAACAGGGCACTCATAAGGTCTATCACTTTGCCGCAAAACATCAAGAATGCTATTGAAAGTAAGCTCCGCCAGGAACAGCTTGCACTTGAATATGAGTTCAAGTTGCAGCGCGCAGAGCAGGAGGCAGAAAGGCAGCGTATAGAAGCAGACGGAAAAGCAACAGCCAACAAGATACTCAGCGCCAGCCTAACCGATAAGATTTTGAGGGACAAAGGGATAGAGGCTACGATGAAGCTTGCCGAATCGGCCAACAGTAAAGTTGTTATTATAGGAGGATCAGGCGACGGTCTGCCTCTCATTCTGGGCGACAGCAAATAGTGTGACTGATAACGATGAAGGTTAAGATTACTGAGACTCCCAGGGATGCTATGCAAGGTTTGAAGACCTTCATCCCCACAGATTCCAAGATAAATTACATAAACAGCCTGCTCAAAGTCGGTTTCGACGTAATCGACTTTGGCAGCTTTGTTTCCCCTAAGGCCATCCCCCAGCTCAGGGATTCGCAGAAGGTACTGGAAGGGCTCGATACGGAAGGTAGCAGGTCGAAGCTGCTTGCGATTGTCGGAAACATCAGGGGAGGCAAAACAGGGGCTTCACTTGAAAAAATCGACCTTTTAGGTTTCCCTCATTCCATTTCCAATAAATTCCTGGAACTGAACATCAATTCCAATATCGAAAAATCAAGGGACACGGTCAAAGAGCTCCTTGATATTTGTGAAGGCTCAGGAAAGGAACTGGTCATTTACATTTCAATGGCATATGGCAATCCCTATAACGAAGACTGGAGCCAGCAACGCCTTAAAGATGAGGTGGGTTTCCTGGCTGAATCGGGTATCAGGCATATTGCCCTTTCCGACACGATCGGTATAGGGAACCGCGAAACCATCGGGAATTCCTTTGCAGATCTCGTACCCGCTTTTCCCGGTATTGAATTCAGCCTGCATCTTCATACTACGATTGAAAACTGGTATGATAAGATCGATGCAGCCTTCAGGAACGGGTGCCGGAATTTCGACGGCGTACTGAACGGCCTCGGGGGCTGCCCCATGGCCGACCACAAGCTGGTAGGGAACATTTACACAGGGTTCCTTCTCGAGTACATGCAAAAGAATAACGTGGAAGTCGGTGTCGACAAGAAAGCCTTTGAGAACGCGATCACCAAGTCGATAACCACCTTCGCCCTCATCGACTTTGAAATCCCGGAAAGTTAACCCCCTCCCGACCTCCCCCAACACGGGGGGAGGAGATTTTAGATACTTGATTATCAATTCGGTAACGCGTTATACAGTTTATGTGTTATTGCCCTTACTTTGCGTTCCTTTGAGTCTTAGAGCCTTTGTGGCTGTTTAATGCTTCTAAAAACCACTAAATTTTTGTTTCCCCTTAAATAATTCACTATACCCATTTGTCCAGCCATAATTTGCCGCGAAGGCGCAAAGGCACCAAGAAACGCTAAGCTATGCTTGCCAATAACCAATTATAGTTCTATTCGGTTTGAGGATTATTCAATAGACATTGTGGTTCATTGTGTCATTGTGCCTTTGTGGCCGATCCTTTTTTTGCCACGAAGACTCAAAGGCACTAAGTACCACAATGTTAAATATAGCACTATGTCAACTGCATCAATAATTAGTAAATAGTTACATAAAGAAAGATTTAAATAACCGCACAACACGTAAATTTGGTATTTTCAAAGTTCAAAAGGCTAATCGAATTAAGATTGGAAGACAGGTGAAAATGTAGAATGCTGAAACGGAAATTTTCTATATTCAATTCCCCTTCTCAAGTGGGGAGGGATTAGGGGTGGGGCTGAACACAATTTACTACCTTTGCACCCAATTAACTGATAGTATGTCAATCAGCATCAAAAATAAAAAAGCATCCTACCTCTACCACCTCTCCGACGAGCTTGAGGCAGGGATCGTGCTTACAGGTACTGAAATAAAATCGATCAGGGAAGGCAAGGTGAGCTTTGTGGATGCTTATTGCACATTCGTGAAAGGTGAACTTTATGTCAGGGGTATTCATATTGCTGAATACAGCCACGGCACTCACTACAACCATGATCCAAAGAGAGACCGGAAGCTCCTTCTGAACAGAAGGGAATTGAAGAAACTGGAAACAAAAACAAAAGAAAAAGGGTTTACTATTGTGCCTGTGGTACTTTATATCAATGAAAAGGGTATTGCCAAACTGAAAATTGCGCTGGCAAAAGGAAAGCAGATGTTCGATAAACGGGATACGCTAAAAAAGAAGGATCTGCAGCGGCAGATCGACAGGAAAGGAGACTATTAGATTGTCGATTGTCGATTTTTTTTTTAGAAATTAATTAAACACTCAACACTAAACACTAATACATATTAAAACCTATATTTGTACGTTAGTAGCAACAAAACACAGGCAATGAAAAAAACTTTGATCATACTCATATCACTCATATTTACAGGTATTTTCACTTATTCGCAGGGCGATGGTACCGCTGAAAAAATCAAATGGTACAGTTTTGAAGAGGCCATGGAGATGAACAAGAAAAAACCCAAAAAGGTATTCATCGACATGTACACCGACTGGTGCGGGTGGTGCAAGAAAATGGACCAGACCACTTTCAAGGACCCTGTGATCGCGAAATTCATGAACGAGCACTATTATGCCGTTAAGTTCGATGCCGAACGTTCCGACACTGTTTTATTCCAGAACAGGGTCTACACAAACCCCAATCCAAACGGCCGCAGGTCTTCACACGAGCTCGCCAGGGCACTGCTGAACGGCCGTTTGTCGTTCCCTTCTTTCGTATTTCTCACTGAAGAAGGCCAGCCTATCACAATAGTACCGGGTTACCAGAAAGCCGCCGGCTTTGAGCCCATTCTCCACTTCATCGCCGAAGAGGCCTACAAAGATCAAAGCTGGGAGCAATACCGCGACAGCTTCGAAGGGTCGTTTAAGTAAGGTGTTACAGTGTTACAGTGTTACAGTGTTACATCGTTACATCGCTACATGACCACAGATGCGTTAAAATTTGTTAAATGCCATTCTTATTAGTTGCCCTGTTTTCAAGAATTTTATTCCTTTGCACGAAAATTCTGACGGTATGGACATTATCGTAGAAAACCTCACCAAGACCTACGGCGTACAAAAGGCGGTCGACGATATTTCTTTCAGGGTCAAAACAGGAGAAGTGCTGGGGTTCCTCGGTCCCAACGGTGCCGGGAAAACCACCACCATGAAGGCCATCACAACCTATCTCATGCCCACACAAGGTGATGTTAAGGTTGGCCAGTATTCTATTTACGACAACCCTGATGAAATAAAGCGCCAGATAGGTTACCTTCCCGAAAACAACCCGCTGTACGAGGAAATGCCGGTGATAGACTACCTGAAATACGTTGCAAAACTTCAGGGAATTGAAAGGTCAAAAGTAAAAGATAGTATTCTGAACATGGTTAACCTTTGCGGGCTGGAGGGTGAAAAACACAAAAAGATAGGCGAGCTCTCGAAGGGATATAAACAACGTGTGGGACTTGCCCAGGCGCTTATTCATGATCCTAAGGTCCTCATTCTCGACGAGCCTACTTCCGGTCTCGATCCAAACCAGATCGTGGAGATCAGGGAACTTATCAAAAAGATCGGACGGGAAAAGACCGTGATCCTCAGCTCTCATATCCTGGCAGAGGTTGAAGCAACCTGCGACAGGATACTCATTATCAATAACGGAAAGATCGTTGCCGACGGAACATCCCGGGACCTCAGGAAGAGAGCCCAGGGCAAAGAGATACTGAAGGTCAGGATAGAAGATGCTGAAAGGAATGAAGTGCATGAAGCGCTCAGCAGCCTTGAATCTACCGAAGCCGTGGATTTTATCCGGGACGATGAACAGCTCTACGAAATACAGAGCAAGATCGACCAATCGTCGCGCAGGGATATTTTTGATCTCTGTGTGAAGAAGAAATGGGTACTCACAGAGATGTCGCCGATCGAAACGAAACTCGAAGATATCTTCAGGGAACTGACAATGAATTAAAAAATATAACCAGCAAGTGCCATGAAACAGGTCTGGATAATTACAAAGAGAGAATTAAGTGCATTTTTTGAATCCCTGATGGCATACATAATGATGATTGCCTTCCTTGGGTTCAGTGGTTTTTTCACATGGCTTTACGGCGCCGATGTATTCTTTATCAAGCAGGCAAGCCTCGAGGCTTTTTTCAGTATAGCCTACTGGACGCTGTTTTTCTTTATCCCGGCAATCACAATGCGGCTTTTCGCCGAAGAAAACAGGGCCGGGACCATTGAATTGCTGCTTACACGTCCGGTCAGCGACTGGCAGGTCATTTTCGGAAAGTTCCTGGCCACACTGCTTCTGATAGTCATATCTCTGGCCCTTACGTTCCCGTATTATATAACTGTGGCAAACCTCGGGCCCGTCGACCACGGCGCCGTGTGGTCGGGTTACCTGGCGCTCATTCTTATAAGTGCCGCATACATAAGCATAGGGCTCTTCACAAGCAGCATATCCAATAACCAGATAGTTGCTTATCTGCTGGCACTTTTTATCGGGATCTTCTTCCAGATCATATTCGGGATCCTCGGTTCCAGTACCACAGGTGTCCTTAGTGAGGTACTTACCTACCTCAGCGTAAACACCCACTTTGAATCCATAGCCAGGGGAGTGCTCGACCTCAGGGACATGTTATTCTTCCTCTCCCTTATGGCCATCGGACTGATTGCCACCGAAGCTAACTTGTTGAAGCGAAAATACGCCTGATAATAAATCTGATAACGTCACGACAGGAAATCAAAAATCAGGAAAAAATGAAGAAAAAGAGCTTTAAGCCGGTAATTTCACAAATGCTTCTCTTGATAGGCATTATTGTGGTTATCAACATCATCGCCGCACAATTCTATTTCCGGCTCGATTTTACTGCCGACAAGCGGTACACTTTAAGCAATGCCACGGTCGATATCCTCGAATCACTTTCAGAACCTGTGACCATTACGGCCTATTTCACCGAGGATGTCCCTTCCCAGTTGATGAACGTAAGAAAAGAGTTTAAGGACCTGCTTATCGAATATGCCAATGCCTCCGACGGTGATGTTGTTTATGAATTCATCGACCCGAACATAAACCAGGAAACAGAGCAGGAAGCCATGCAGGCCGGCATCATGCCTTCCATAGTCAATGTTCGGGAAAGGGACCAGATGACACAAAAACGTGTTTTCCTGGGAGCTGTTATCAGAATGGGAGAGGACAAGGAGATCATTCCTGTTATCCAGCCGGGAGCAACCATGGAATACGATCTTTCATCAAGTATTAAAAAGCTTTCGATTGATGAGAAGCCTGTTATCGGGTATATCCAGGGCCACGGCGAACCATCGCAGGGAGCGCTTCAGCAGGCAATGTCGTCTTTGGATGTGCTTTACGATGTGGAGAACGTTGACCTTTCAAGCCCGGGCAACCTGCAGGGATATGGAGCCATCGCAATGGTGGCGCCTACCGATACAATCCCCCCGGAGCACTTTGATGTTCTTGATGAATATCTCGCCTCCGGCGGAAAACTTTTCATAGCCTTCAACAAGGTAAGGGGTAACTTCAGCACCGTGAGAGGCGAATCGGTCTATACAGGCCTGGCAAAATGGCTCACCAACAAAGGCCTCTCTGTTGAGAACAGCTTTGCCATAGATGCCAATTGCGGTACGGTGGGTGTTCAGCAAAGGACCGGACGCATGAACTTCACCACGCAGATCAGCTTCCCCTACCTGCCAAGGATAAAGGAATTTGCAGACCACCCCATCACCAGCGGACTGGAAGAGGTGTTGCTGCAGTTTGCAAGCCCGGTCAATTTCATAGGCGACACTACCCTGTCGTTCACACCCCTGTTAAAGACATCCGAAAAATCAGGCACACAAACACCGCCGGTATTTTTCGACATCAACAAGAAGTGGGGCGACAATGACTTTCCGCTTTCAGGGCTAACTATCGGGGGGATCCTGTCAGGTAAGATCGTTGGCAACAACGAATCGACCCTGATCCTTATCACCGACGGTGATTTTGCCGTTAACGGCGAAGGGCAAAGGCCCCAGCAGCTCAACGAAGATAATGTGAACCTTTTTGTCAACTCTATCGAATGGCTTTCTGATGAAACAGGCCTGATGGATCTTCGTACCAAAGGTGTTACCTCAAGGCCGCTCGATCCTGTTGACGACAGCAAAAAAGCATTGATAAAATGGTTGAACTTCCTCCTGCCCATAGTATTGATCATTTTGTACGGCGTTTTCAGGTCGCAGCGCAGGAGAAGGATCAGGAAAAAAAGAATGGAGGTAGGCCATGTTTAAAAAGATCAACACAAAAATTCTTATTGTCGTACTGATAATACTTCTCGGCATCTATTTTGCCGCCAGGTTTTTCGACACCAGCGACAGGTCGTTCAGGGAAATAATAGTTGAGGTTGAACCGGAGAAGGTCACCGAAGTTGTTATCAACGACCCGCAAAATAACGAGCCTGTCAACATTATGAAAGAAGGCGAACGCTGGTTTTTGGTCAAGCCTTCGGGAAAATACACTGCCGATACCAATGTTGTGAAGAATATCATTGCGCAGGTCGGCAGCCTGAAGACAAAAAGATATGCAGGCAAGGGAGAGGACCAGTGGGACAAATACCAGGTAACCGATTCGGCGGCCACCACTGTTGAGCTGATAGGTCAGGGCGAGACCCTTACAAGGCTGATGATAGGGAAGTTTTCTTACAACATGCCCAAAAACCAGGATCAGCAGCAGATGATGGGAAGGCAGCAGCAACAGCAGGGTGATATGACAACCTACGTCAGGCTTGCTGATGAAAGTGAAGTTTATGCCGTAGATGGGTTCCTCAAAATGAATTTCAACAGGGATCCCGACTCCTACAGGGATAAAACGCTGGTATCTGTTAACGAGGGTGACATCCAGCGTGTGGAATTCAATTACGACGGCAGGCAGACATTGCTCGAAAGGACCGGCCAGGGATGGACACTTGGAGGAACGCCGGCCGATTCAGCAAGTGTGGTCAAGTACGTGAATACCTTGTCGAAGCTCAGCAGTTCCAGTTTCCTGGACGAGGATTTTTCAGGCCGGCAGGCTTCCCGTAAAATAAATATTGAAGGCAATAATTTTGTGCCGATCGAGCTTACTGCCTACCCGGTAAGTGATACGAACATCAACTACGCAATATATTCATCGCATAACCCCACAGCCTATTTCAACGGGAAGAAGTCGGATCTTTTTGATAAGATATTTATCAGGGAAACAGAGCTCCTGGAAGGCAATCCCTAAGCGATAAAGATTTGAGTTTTGAGATCTCAACTCTATTTGGTTACATCTTCTCCGGAACATTGATCCCCAGCAGCCCCATTGCCCTGGCAATCACATCTGCAATTACCCGGCTCAGGCTGAGCCTGAATACAACCTTGTTTTTGTCGGGCTCTTTCAGCACCTGGACTTCCTGGTAGTACTGATTATACTCCCTGGCCAGCTCGTAAGAGTAATTTGCAACCAGCGCCGGGCTCAACTGCTCAGCAGCCTCTTCAATCACAGCCGGAAACCGGTAAAGCAATTTAATTAAAGAGACCTCCTTTGGTAATACCTCCAACCCATCGAAAATCGACAAACCCAAATCGACAATCGACAATTCAAACCCCCGCTCCTCCCCTTTCCTCAGGAGTGACTTGATCCTTGCATGTGTGTACTGGATGAAGGGGCCTGTGTTGCCGTTGAAATCGATTGATTCTTCAGGGTTGAACAACATGTTCTTTTTCGGGTCAACCTTCAGGATAAAATATTTCAGGGCGCCCATTCCTATTGTCTCAAAAAGTTCGGCAGCTTCCTCAGTGTCCGGATCATCGATCTTGCCCAGTTCAGTGGTCACTTTTGCCGCGGTGGCATGCATCTCTTCCATCAGGTCATCGGCGTCAACAACTTTCCCTTCCCTCGATTTCATCTTTCCTTCAGGCAGTTCAACCATTCCGTAGGATATGTGTCGTATGGTTTCTGCCCAATCCCTGCCAAGGTCCTTCAGAATGAGCTTCAGGATATTGAAGTGATAATCCTGTTCGTTTCCCACCACGTAAAGCAATGCTGAAGGTTTGTAATCATCGTGGCGCAATTCGGCTGTGCCAAGGTCCTGGGTAATGTATACCGAAGTGCCATCGGCGCGGAGCAGCAACTTCTGGTCCAGGCCGTGCTTCGAAAGGTCGGCCCATACAGAACCATCTTCCTTTTTATAGAAAACCCCCTTATCAAGCCCTTCCTTCACTAGTTCCTTGCCCAGCAGGTAGGTGTCAGACTCATGATAGATCTTGTCAAAGTCCACACCCATCCTTTTGTATGTCTTGTCGAAACCCTCGTAGACCCAACTGTTTAAAGTATTCCAAAGCTTTATGGTTTCCTCATCGCTATCCTCCCATTTCTTAAGCAGATCGTTGGCTTCCCTTATGAGCGGGGAATTCCGGTATGCCTCGTCCTTGTCCATGCCCTGCTCCATGAGCTTTTTCATCTCCGCAGCATTGTTCTTTTCAAATTCAACGTAGAGTTCTCCTATGAGCTTGTCACCCTTCATCCCTAGCTCTTCCGGTGATCTCTTTTTATCCATCTTCTGCCAGGCGAGCATGGTTTTGCATATATGGATACCCCTGTCGTTTACCAGGTTGACCTTTTTAACATTCTTTCCGTTGGCTTTAAGGATCTCAGCAATGGACCATCCCAGCAAATTGTTCCTCACATGGCCCAGGTGAAGGGGCTTGTTGGTATTTGGTGATGAATACTCTATCACCTCAGGAGCGCTTTTATCCGGGCTTTTGAAGCCGTAACCCTCCTTATCGGCCGTTTTCCTGAAAAAATCAATCCAATATTCCGGTGAATAGGAAAGATTGAGAAATCCCTTGACCACATTGTAAGACTCCATGCCTTTGATGTTTTCCTTCAAGTAATTTCCAAGTTCTTCTGCGGTTTGTTCCGGTGATTTGCGTGAATATCTCAGCAGGGGAAAGACTACCAGGGTAAAATCCCCTTCAAAATCGGGGCGGGTCCTCTGAATGGAAAGCGGTACATTCTCTGCATTATATAACTCTTTGATCCCGGCTGTAGCTGTCGCTATGATCTTTTCCTCTGTATTCATTGATTGATGATTAAGGCAGGCAAAATTAGCCATTATCCTTCAGAAGGCAAACGGCAAAACCCGGCATTGCTAATTTTTCACAATCAGAAGACCTGCCTGAGGAAATAAATTCTAACTTTGCAAAAATTTTTATTTATGAAAAACTGAACTAAAGAAAGGATGTAGTAATGAAAAAGAATGTCATTATCATCGGTGCCGCCGGCAGGGATTTCCACAATTTCAACACTTATTTCCGTGGAAATGAAGATTACAATGTTGTTGCCTTTACAGCTGCCCAGATCCCCGATATCGAAGGAAGAAAATATCCTGCCGTTCTGGCCGGAGACCTTTACCCCGACGGAATCCCGATCTATGCAGAAGAAGACCTGCCAAAACTGATAAAAGAACTGGATGTTGATGATTGCGTCTTTTCTTACAGTGACGTTACATACGACAAAGTAATGGCTGCCAGCGCCATTGTTAACAGCGCCGGGGCAAACTTCATGCTCCTCGGCCCCGACGACACAATGGTTGAATCGACCAAGCCCGTAATAGCAGTTGGCGCCGTAAGGACTGGCTGTGGAAAGAGCCAGACTTCAAGAAAGATCATTGAGTATCTCATGGCAAAAGGACTTAAAGTTGTAGCTGTAAGGCACCCGATGCCATACGGCGACCTGGCCGCTCAAAAGGTACAGCGTTTTGCAACTATCGATGACCTGGCAAAGCATAAATGCACCATTGAGGAAATGGAAGAATATGAACCGCATGTTGAAAGAGGAAATGTGATCTATGCCGGTGTCGACTATGAAGCCATCCTCAGGGAAGCTGAAAAGGACCCCGACGGATGCGATGTGGTTTTATGGGACGGTGGAAACAACGACTTTCCTTTCTACAAGCCCGACCTTAACATTACCGTGGCAGATCCCCACAGGCCCGGTCACGAGCTGAAATACTATCCGGGGGAAGTTACACTGAGGCTGGCAGATGTTGTAGTGATCAATAAAATTGACAGCGCTGCCCCCGAAGGCATCCAGACCGTTAGGGAAAATATTGCAAAGATCAATCCCAACGCCATAGTGGTCGATGGTGCTTCGCCAATTAAAGTTGACGACCCGGCAATCATTAAAGGTAAAAGGGTACTCGTTGTTGAAGACGGACCAACCCTCACCCACGGTGAAATGAAGATAGGCGCCGGTACGGTTGCCGCCCGGAAATTCGGTGCTGCAGAAATCGTTGACCCGAGGCCTTTCACAGTCGGGAAGCTCAGCGAGACCTTCAAGATCTACCCGAACATCGGGACACTGCTTCCGGCAATGGGTTACGGCGACCAGCAGACCAAAGACCTTGAAACAACTATCAACAATACCGATTGCGACAGCGTGGTCATCGGCACACCGATCGATCTCAACAGGGTGGTAAAGATCAACAAGCCCAACACCAGGGTTTATTATGACCTGCAGGAGATCGGCTTTCCTAACTTTGAAGGGATCATTGATGATTTCATAGAAAAGCACAACCTGAAGAAGTAGTTTCCGTTGTCATAACTTTTACGCCCCGTATCTTTTTTGGTACGGGGCTTTTTCTTATAAAATTGTCACAATTGCCTCTATTGTCATAATTGCCTCTATTGTCACGATTGTCTGCATTGTCATCATTGTTTAGTTCTAAAGAGCTTTTAAATCACAAAAACCAACATATAGCCAATAGCTAAAGGCACTTTTAAATACTTTTCAACACTTTTTATCCTGAAATTTTTTTTGTAGTTACTTTTGATACCAAAACCGATATCAATGCCGGAACTTAAAGACAGAAACCTGGTTTCGATCGAGGACTTCAATACAGAGGAAAAATCCTATATCCTCGACCTTGCCGAAGGTTTTGAAAAAGAAACAACACAAAAGATCCTGGAAGAGAAAGTTGTGGCCACTCTTTTCTTTGAGCCTTCAACAAGGACCAGGTTAAGCTTTGAAAGCGCTGCCTCCAGGCTTGGGGCAAAAGTGATCGGATTTACCGATTCAGCCAGTTCGAGTGTTAAAAAAGGGGAAACACTCAAAGACACGATCCTTACCGTCAGTAATTATTCCGACCTGATCGTGATGAGGCACCCCCTGGAAGGAAGTGCCAGGTATGCGAGCGAAGTCAGCCCGGTACCCATTATCAATGCAGGGGACGGTGCACACCAGCACCCCACACAGACCCTGCTCGATATGTATTCTATCAGAAAGACCCAGGGAAGGCTGGATGATCTTCAGATAGCTTTTGTAGGAGACCTGAAATACGGAAGGACGGTACATTCTCTTGTTTTTGCAATGTGCGACTTCGGAGCCACTTTCCACCTGGTTTCTCCGGTTGAGCTGAAACTTCCCAGCTATGTAAAGCAGAAGATCAAGGATCTCGACCTAAAGTATTATCAATACACCGACCTTCAGGAAGCCATTGAAGAAGTTGACATTCTGTATATGACCAGGATACAAAGGGAACGCTTTTCCGATCCCATTGAATATGAAAGGGTCAAAAATGCATACATTCTGAACAACGATATGCTCGGTTCAGCAAAAGATAACCTGAAAATATTGCACCCCCTGCCCAGGGTCAATGAAATAGATGAGGATGTCGACAGCAATCCCATGGCCTATTATTTCCAGCAGGCCGAGAACGGTGTTTTTGTAAGGCAGGCATTGCTTGCATCGATACTGGGAGTTGTATGATGTAAGGTTTAAGAATAATTCAGAATTTAAAAGAGCTAACAGTCAGAAGCAAAATATATGGAAGCCCTGAG